>DATAKH010000176.1:0-2082 GCA_036261735.1 Sphingomicrobium sp. | reverse complement strand
AGCCGCTGATGTACAAGACCATCCGTCAGCATCCGCCGGTAAGCGAATTGTTCGCGGCGCGCCTGATTGACGAAGGCGTGATCGACGCCAGATGGGTCGACCAGCACACGAAGGCGTTCGTCGCCCGGCTGGAGGAAGAGTTCGAGGCGGCAGGCTCTTACCTGCCGAACAAGGCGGACTGGTTCGAAGGTCGCTGGACCGGTCTTGGCAAGCCCGAAGAGCCGGTGCTCGCCCGGCGCAACATCAACACTGCCGTCTCCAAGGAACAGCTGTGCAAGATCGGCGTCACGCTGACGACGGTTCCAGGCGACATCCAGATTCACAAAACGCTGCAGCGGATCCTCGATGCCAAAAAGGCGATGTTCGAGACGGGCGAAGGCATCGACTGGGCCACCGCAGAAGCACTCGCGTTCGGAACCCTGCTTTCCGAGGGGCATCATGTCCGCTTGTCCGGCCAGGACAGCGGCCGCGGAACCTTCAGCCAGCGCCACGAGGTCTGGCTTTGTCAGCAGACGGGCGAGAAATATATCCCGCTCAAATCCATCGACGGCGGCCGCTTCGAGGTTCGCGATTCGCCGTTGAGCGAGTTCGGCGTGCTCGGTTTCGAATACGGCTATTCGCTCGCCGATCCGAAGACCCTGGTGTGCTGGGAGGCGCAATTCGGCGATTTCGCCAACGGCGCGCAAACGATCATCGACCAGTTCATCGCCAGCGGCGAAGCGAAATGGTTGCGGGCGAGCGGCCTCGTGATGCTGCTTCCCCACGGATTCTAAGGCCAGGGCCCGGAGCACAGCTCGGCGAGGCTGGAGCGCTACCTGCAGCTTTGCGCCGAGGACAATATGCAGGTCGCCAACTGCACGACTCCGGCAAACTACTTCCACATCCTTCGGCGCCAGCTGCTGCGGCCCTTCCGCAAGCCGCTGGTGGTGATGACTCCCAAGTCTCTGCTTCGCCACAAGGCCGCAGTCTCGAACCTCGACGACTTCACAGGCGACAGCCATTTCAAGCGCATCATCAGCGACCTGAGCCCGCCTGCCGGCGGCGAGACCCGGCGGCTGGTCCTGTGCTCGGGCAAGCTCGCCTACGAGCTGATGGAGGCGCGCGACGAGGCCGGCGACAAGCAGACGGAGGTCGTCCGAATCGAGCAGCTTTATCCGTTCCCGTCGGAGCCGCTGGTCAAGCGCCTCAAGGCGATGTCGAAATTGGAGGAGCTGGTGTGGGCCCAGGAGGAGCCGCAGAACAATGGCGCCTGGTTCTTCGTTGACCCATTGCTCGAATGCTGTCTCGAGGAGGCCGGGTTCAAGGGAATGCGCCCGCGTTACGCCGGCCGCGCACCGGCCGCATCGCCGGCAACCGGCCTGGCCAAGCGGCATTCGGAGCAACAGGCGGCCTTGATTGCCGACGCGTTGGGCCATAGCAGCGCCGCACGAGAGAGCGCCCGCCGCGCGTCCTGACCAAGCAAGGGAGTAAAATGGCCACTGACGTGAAAGTCCCCGCGCTTGGGGAATCGATCACCGAAGGCACGCTTGCCCAGTGGCTGAAGAAGGCCGGCGATGCCGTCGCCGCCGACGAACCGATCGCCAGTCTCGAGACGGACAAGGTGACGGTCGAGGTCCCCTCGCCGGTCGCCGGCGTGCTGACCGAAACGGTGGCGAAGGAAGGCGACACCGTCGAAGTCGGAGCCGTCATTGCACGGATCGACGAGAAGGCCGAGGCCGGAGCGCCTGCGGAGAAAGGCGCGGAATCTACTGGCACTAACCCGCCGGGAGCCGGCGAGAACCCCGAGCTTCGCGACGAGGAGAAAGTGCCCGAGCCCGAGCCGGAAGAAGACGGGGGCGAGACCAGCGCGTCCGACCATATCACTACGCTTTCCCCCGCCGTTCGTCGCGCTGTGCTCGAGCACCACGTCGATCCCACCAGCATAAAGGGCACCGGCAAGGACGGGCGGATTACCAAGGACGACGTCCTTGCGGCGGCCAAGGCGAAGGAAAGCGGTTCACCGGCGGAGGCCGGGGCCCAGGCGCCGCAGGCGAAAGCGCCGGCGCCCGAGAAAAAGGCTTCGCCTCCTGGGCCCCGGCCTTC
>DATAKH010000170.1:0-10277 GCA_036261735.1 Sphingomicrobium sp. | reverse complement strand
GCTGAACAACGTCGTTCTGATCGGCGCCACGAACCGGCCAAGCCTGATCGATCCCGCCTTGCTCCGGCCCGGCCGGTTTGACGAGCTGATCTATGTCGCGCCGCCAGAGACCGCCGGACGCAGGCGGATCCTGGCGATCCACACGTCGGGCATGCCGCTGGCCGACGATGTCGATCTCGAATCGCTCGCACAGCGGACGGAGCGGTTCACCGGCGCCGACCTCGAGGACCTGGTCCGGAGGGCGGGGCTTACCGCGCTTCGCCGCGGCCTCGACGCTGCCAAGGTGACGAAGGAGGATTTCGAATCGGCGCTGTCCGAGACGCGCGCCTCCGTCACTCCGCAGATGCTCGAAGAATATGAGCGAATCCAGGAGACACTGAAGAGCGACGCCGTCCGGCCGACCGGAATCGGCTTCGTGCTTCCGGGCATGCTTCGCCCGCGCGGCAAGGAAGGGGAGCCGGCGCCGCCCGCCGCCTCGGTCCAGCCGCGGCCGGACTTCGAGTAAGCCGTCGCACAGCTCTATCGGCCCGACTAGGGACGCTTGCCAACAAGCGTGGCTTTTGCCAACGCAGCCAACTTGCCCGCGGAGATTACATGCCCACTTCCAATGCTCGAATCCTCAAGGGGCCGCGCCGCGTCGTGCGGCGGGCGGCCCGGCGCTCTGCGAGCCCGCACTGGCAGTTTCTTCGCGGCTTCCTGAAGCACCCGGTGATGGTCGGCTCGGTGATCCCCTCGAGCCGGGTCCTGATCGAGCGGATGCTGAAGCCGGTCGACTGGAAGGCGACGAAGCTGTTCGTCGAATATGGTCCCGGAGTAGGCACCTTCACCCGGCCGCTGCTCGAGAAGATGGGCGAGGATTCGACCCTCATCGCGATCGACACCAATCCCGATTTCATCAAATATCTCCGCAAGTCGATCAACGACCCGCGGCTGGTCGCGGTGACGGGCTCGGCGGCCGACGTCCAGTCAATCGTCGAGGAGCACGGGTTCGAGCACGCGGACTATGTGCTCTCCGGCTTGCCCTTCTCGACCCTTCCTCCTGGCGTCGGCGAAGCGATCGCGACGGCGACCGCAAAGGTGATTCGGCCGGGCGGCGCCTTCCTGGTCTACCAGTTCAGCCCCAAGGTGCTGTCGTTCCTCAAGCCGCACTTCGAGCGCATCGAGCGTGGCTTCGAATGGATCAACGTTCCGCCCGCGACCCTGTTCTGGGCCTATCGCGATGAAGCGGACGCTTAAGCCCGCAGGTTGAGCCGCCGGGTCACGGTGTAATCCATAACGTTCACAAGGAAGTGCGAGAGCGCCCACTTGAAGCGGCGCCACGGGTTGGCGCGGTTCTTGTGCACCTCGGGAGTGATCCACTTGCAGTCCTTGAGCTCGCGCTCGAAATAGCCGCGCACCGACTCGGCGAATGCGCGATCGTGAATTCGAAGCATCACTTCCAGGTTGAGGTACAGGCTTCGATAATCGAAATTGGATGAGCCGACGTGGACCACGTCGTCGACGATGACGAGCTTGGTGTGGAGCTTGGCCGGCCGATATTCGTACACCTCGACATGGCGGCGAAGGAGGCGGCTGTAGCTGTGACGCGCTGCCGCGATCGTCGTATTGTTGTCCGACTTTGCGGCAGTGACGATCCGCGCCCGGCCCCGCCTTCCGAGCCGCCCGATGCGGCGAAGCATCGCGCCCGGGGGCGCGAAATAGGCGAAGATCATGTCGAGCCGCGAGCCGCGCCTGATGTCCTTGCCGATGCTTCGCCACCAGCTGTTGCGAAGGCTCAGCGGACCGCCGAACTTCCACTGCAGCGGGCCTCTCCACTCGCAATGCTCACCGACCAGCCTGCGAAGCGAACGCAACGTCGCCTTCTCCCGCTTCGACCAGCGGAAAACCGCGTCGAAATAGCGGCCGGCGACCGCCGCTTCAGGCCCCTCGACCAGGAGCCAGAGGTCACGCCAGTGCGCCGGGCCGGTGTCGACCATATAGTCTTCGTCGATATTGGCGCCGCCGACGATGGCGATCCTATCGTCGACCACGACCAGCTTTTGATGGTTTCGCAGCAGGTAGCGGCGGCCGTAATGCGCGTTGAACACGCAATAATCGCCGCCGCTGTCCCGTAGCTCGGTGAAGAAGCCGGGGGTGGCCGCGGAGCCGAACCCGTCGATCAGCAGCTTGACCTCGACCCCGCGCCTGGCCGCGGCGATCAGCGCGTCGCGTACCGCCTTTCCGACGCGGTCGGGGTCGAACATGTACATCAGGATTCGAAGGCTTTGCTCGGCCCCGCCGATCAGCTCCAGCAGGGTCCGCAGGCGAAGCGAGCCGGATTCGATCAGCTCGACTCGATTGCCGGCGATGTCGGCGCTGATCGCGCCATTGGCGGACGGGTTGGGCTGATCGGGCACGAAGCCGGTTTCCTTGACTTTTCGCCTGTCCGCAAGCTATTGGCGCGGCCCTCCCGACATCCCATATCCACGGCAGTCGGATAATCCACGGAGCGATGAATGGCGCGCGTTACAGTTGAAGATTGCGTAGACAAGGTTCCGAACAGGTTCGACCTCGTCCTGTTCGCCGCCCAGCGCGCGCGCCAGATTTCGGGCGGCGCCGATCTGACCATCGACCGCGACCGCGACAAGAATGCCGTGGTCTCATTGCGCGAAATCGCCGAATCGACGGTGAAGCCCAAGGATCTCCAGGAAGCGATCGTCACCAACCTGCAAAAGGTCCGGGTCGACGAAGAGGACGAGACCGACGAGCTGGCATCGCTGAGCGAATCGGCCGAAGCGCTGCGGCTGACTGCAGCCGCTCCGCCGCGCCCGACCCCGAGCGGCGGCGAATACGATTAAGTAGCGCGCGCAGCTCGTCCGGGGGACGAGCGAGCACGATGCTCAAGCCGCCTTTTCGGCTTTCGATTCCACCTCGTCGCGGCTGATCCAGGTCAGGTCGCCCAGGGTAACTTCGCGCCCGTCGTCGGCCAGAACCCGGATTCGCCGGATCGGGCGGCGGTCCTTGCTGTCGGCGAGCATGATGGCCATCTCGCCATAGCCCCAGTCCTCGCCCCACTGGCGGATTGCGATGACCACCGGAAGCAGCGCCTCGCCCTTGTCTGTCAGTGAGTAGATCACCTTGCGCCGGTCCGAGGGATCGGGCGACCTTTCGAGTATGCCGCCGCCGACCAGCTTGGCCAGCCGGTCGGAAAGGATGTTGCGGGCAATTCCGAGGCCGGCCTGGAACTCCTCGAAATGCTCGAGCCCATTGAAGGCGCCGCGAAGGATCAGGAACGCCCACTTCTCGCCGAGCAGTTCGACTGCGGCGGGTATCGGGCAGCTTAAGGCAGCTTCGCGAAACGCATCGATATCCGCACTCGACTTTCCGTCTGCGGCCACGCCGGTTCTCCTTCGCGGCGGCAGAAAAGCACAAACGGCCGGAAAAGAACAGTTGCGAAATGAAACGCACAAGAATAATCGTTTTGAATCGAAACTAGAAATGAGGATCGCGATGCTTCGCCCCGTTCTTGCCTTTTCCGCTCTCTCGCTTCCCGCTGCCCCGGCCGCTGCGGCGACCTATTCTGCAAAGCCCGCGATTGCCGCTCCCGCGACGATCGCTGCCAAAGACATCGTGTGGACCTGCAGCACGAGTGCCTGCGTCGGCCAGACCAAGAATAGCCGGCCGCTCGTCCTCTGCCAGGCGCTGGCCAAACAGGCGGGCCGGATCGACTCGTTCCTAGTCGACGGCCGCGAGATTCCGGGCGCCGATCTCGAGCGCTGCAACGCCTTTGCGAAGACGGATGCCGGTAAGGCCGTCGCCAACGCACGGTAAGGATTGGCTCCGGCCGCGCCCGAGCCTTTGCTTGCGGCGCGGCTTTCGCACTTGCACAAAGAGGCCGCTCCGCCCCATCTTAGCCGGGTGCTGAGGCAGTACGAGCTTGTCGAAAGGGTACGGTCCTACGATCCGGATGCGGACGAGGCCCTGATCAACCGCGCTTATGTCTTCTCGATGAAGGCGCATGGGTCGCAAAAGCGTGCGTCGGGCGACCCTTATTTCAGCCACCCGATCGAGGTTGCCGGGATACTCACGGACCTCAAGCTGGACGACCAGACCATCGTCACCGCCATCCTCCACGACACGATCGAAGACACGCTTGCGACCACGGAAGAGGTCGAAAAGCTGTTCGGCAAGGACATCGCGCGGCTGGTCGACGGGGTAACCAAGCTTTCGAAAATCGAGGCCCAGTCGGAAAACGAGCGGGCGGCGGAGAACCTTCGCAAGTTCCTCCTCGCCCTGTCCGACGACATCCGGGTGCTGCTGGTCAAGCTTGCGGACCGGCTCCACAACATGCGCACTCTGCACCACGTGCCCGCGGAGGAGAAGCGCCGCCGGATCGCCCGCGAGACGATGGACATCTACGCGCCGCTCGCGGAGCGGATCGGTATGTACGAAATGATGACGGAGATGCAGACGCTCGCGTTCCGCGAGCTCGAGCCCGACGCCTTTGCGTCGATCACCAGGCGGCTGAAGCAGCTCCACGACCAAGGCGGCGACCTGGTCAGCCGAATCGGGCTCGGCCTGCAGCTTCACCTTGCCGACAACGGCCTCGAGGCCGAGGTGACGGGACGCGAGAAGCATCCCTATTCGATTTGGCGCAAGATGGCCGAACGCCACATCAGCTTCGAGCAGCTTTCCGACGTGATGGCGTTCCGGGTGATCGTCGACACACTGGACGATTGCTACCGTGCGCTCGGTCTGATCCACCAGCGCTGGCCGATGGTCCCGGGCCGCTACAAGGATTACATCTCGACCCCCAAGCGCAACGGCTACCGAAGCCTTCACACCTCCGTGATTCACGATTCGCAGATGCGGATCGAAATCCAGATCCGGACGAAGGAAATGCACGAGCAGGCCGAGCGCGGCCTCGCCGCCCACTGGGCCTACAAGGAAGGCAAGCCCAAGGCGGAGCTAAAAATCCCCTGGGTCGATGAGCTGGTCGAGATCCTTGAGCATGCGGCGAGCCCGGAAGAGCTGCTCGAGCATACGAGAATGGCGATGTACCAGGACCGGATCTTCGCCTTCACTCCCAAGGGCGAGCTGATCCAGCTCCCGAAAGGCGCTACCCCCGTCGACTTCGCCTATGCGGTCCACACCGACCTCGGCGACCGCACCGTCGGAGCCAAGGTGAACGGGCGGGTGGTCCCGCTTCGCACCATCCTCGACAACGGCGACCAGGTCGAAATCCTCGCTTCGGAGGCGCAGCACCCGCAACCGTCATGGCTGCGCTTCGTCGCTACCGGCAAGGCTCGGGCGGGAGTCCGTCGCTTCGTCCGCCACAAGGAGCGGGACGAGACGATCGAGCTCGGCCGCAAAATCTACGAAGAAATCGTCGAACGCCTTCCCGCCGAGCTGGGCGACGATGCGCTCAAGCGGGCGCTCAAAAAGCTGGCGATGGAGGACTCGGACGCGCTGATGATCGCTATCGCCCGCAAGCGAGTTTCGGACGAAGAAGTGATGGAAGCATTGATGCCGGGCTCGGCCGGGGCCGACGTTGCCCCTCGCCCGCCGGTGCAGCGGACCGCGATTTCGATCAGGGGACTCACCCCCGGTGTCGCTTATCACCTGGCCCAGTGCTGCCACCCGATCCCCGGCGACCGGATCGTGGGACTTCGCCGTGAGGACGAGGAGATCGAAGTTCACGTCATCGGCTGCGACACGCTTGCGAGCGGAGTCGATGCGGACTGGCTCGACCTCGCCTGGGGCGAAGGAACGGGCGGAGCGGCGCGCCTGGCGGTGATCCTTCGCGACGTTCCCGGAGCGCTCGGGACGATGGCGGGCATCCTGGGCTCCAAGCACGCGAACATCATCAACCTCCACCTCGTCCACCGCGACGGAAGTTTCCAGACATTCCACCTGGACATCGAGGTTCACGACCTTGCGCACCTGCACGCGATCATCGCCGCGTTGAGAGACGCCGACCCGGTCAGCTCGGTCGAGCGGATTTAGAGCGGAAGCGTCGCGAGCCGCTCACGAGCGCTTCCCGCGGCGAGGACGGCGAGGGTGACGAGGTCGGAGGCGCTTGCCGTCATCGGCGCGATCTGGACCGGCAGCTCGAGGCCGACGAGGAACGGCCCAAGCACGCTCTCACCGCCGAGGTTCTTGAGCAGCTTCGACGACAGGTTCGCCGACTGCAGGCCCGGCATGACGAGGATGTTGGCCGGACCACTCAACCGGCTGAACGGATAGAAGCGCCGCTGCATCTCATGACTGAGCGCGACGTCGGGCCCCATCTCGCCTTCATATTCGAAATCGGTGGTGATCCCGTCGAGCAGTTTCACCGCTCCGCGAAGCTCGTCGATGTGGGTGCCCGGCGGGTTGCCGAAGGTGGTGTAGCTGATGAAAGCGATCCTCGGCTCGAGCCCCATTCGCCGCGCAAAGCCGGCGGCGCGCATAGCGATCGCGGCGAGCTCATGTGCATTCGGACGCTCGGTGACCGCCGTGTCGGCGATCAGGATGGTCCGGTTCCGCGCAACGACGATGTTGATTCCGAACGGAACGGCGTCCTTTTCGTCGTCGATGACCTGGCGGACCTGGCGAAGCGACTGGCTGAACGGCCGGGTCGTCCCGGTGATCATCGCGTCGGCCTCGCCGAGCGCGAGCATCGCCGCAGCGAAATAGTTGCGGTCCTGGTTGACCATCCGCTCGACCTCGCGGCGGAGAAGGCCGTGGCGCTGGTGCTTCACGTAGATGTGATCGACGGCGCGGCCGACCAGCGGCGAATTGCGGCTGTTGAGAACCTCGTAGCTGTCGGCATCGTCCACGCCCATCTCACGAAGGCGCTCGTAAACGTCCTCGCGGCCGACGAGGACGGGGGTGCCGTAGCCGGCCTCTCGGAAGGCGATTGCAGCGCGAAGCACATTCGGCTCCTCGCCCTCGGCGAACAGCACCCTTTTGGGCTTCGACTTGGCGGCCTCATAGGCAAGGCTGAGGACGGAAACCGTCGGGTTAAGGCGCGCCCGAAGCTCCTGCCGGTAGGAATCGAAATCCTCGATGTCCTTCTGGGCGACGCCGCTCTTGATCGCCGCTTCGGCGACCGCGGACGCGACAACCTCCATCAGCCGCGGGTCGAAGGGCGCCGGGATGATGTAATCGCGCCCGAAGCTGTGGCTCGTTCCGCCGTAGGCGGCGGCGACTTCCTCGGGCACCGGCTCCCGGGCAAGCTCGGCCAGGGCCTTGGCTGCGGCGATCTTCATCTCCTCGTTGATCGCAGTTGCGCGAACGTCGAGCGCCCCCCGGAAAATGAACGGGAAGCCGAGCACGTTGTTGACTTGGTTGGGGAAGTCGGAGCGGCCGGTGGCGATGATGGCGTCGGGCCGAGCCTCCATCGCGTCGGGGGGCCAGATCTCGGGGTCGGGATTGGCCATTGCGAAGATGATCGGCTGGTCGGCCATCTTCTTTACCATGTCCTTGGTCAGAACATTGGCAGCGGAAAGGCCGAGGAACACGTCGGCCCCGGCGAGCGCGTCGTCCAGTGTGCGGGCCTCGGTGTCAGCCGCGTGCGCGGATTTCCACTGGTCGAGGTCGGTTCGGCCCTTGTAGATGACGCCCTTGCGGTCGCACATGATGACGCTGCCGGCCTTGACTCCCATCGCCTTGACCAGCTCGGTGCAGGCGATCGCCGCTGCCCCGGCGCCGTTCACGACCACCTTCACGTCCTTGAGCTCGCGGTTGGTCAGCAGGCAGGCGTTGATCAGCCCGGCGGCGGTGATGATGGCGGTTCCGTGCTGGTCGTCGTGGAAGACCGGGATGTTCATTCGCTCGCGAAGGGCCTGCTCGATAACGAAGCAGTCGGGGGCGGCGATGTCCTCGAGGTTGATCCCGCCGAAGCTCGGCTGGAGCAGCGCAACGGCGTCGATGAAGGCGTCGCAATCCTGCGTGTCCACCTCAAGGTCAATCGCGTCGACGTCGGCGAAGCGCTTGAACAGCACCGCCTTGCCTTCCATCACCGGCTTGGCCGCGAGTGCGCCGAGGTTGCCGAGGCCGAGGATCGCGCTGCCGTTGGAGATGACCGCGACGAGGTTGCCCTTGGCGGTGAAATCGTAGGCGCAGGTGGGATTGTCGGCGATTGCACGGACCGGGACCGCGACTCCCGGCGAATAAGCGAGGCTGAGGTCGCGCTGGGTCGCCATCGGCTTGGAGGCGATGATCTCGATCTTTCCCGGACGTCCGCGCGAGTGGAACTCGAGCGCTTCGCTCTCCGAGAATTTGATATTGCTTTCGCTCATTGAACGCGGCTCCTTGGCGGGCGCTTTAGCCAAAGGGTGTGGGAAGAGTCACGCCGAGCCGCTACCAAGCTGATAATGGCTAGAGCCGATGCCCCGACGCCGATGATGGCGCAATACCGGCGCCTCAAGGACGAGGCGGGCGACGCCCTGCTGTTCTACCGGATGGGCGACTTCTTCGAATTGTTCTTCGACGATGCGAAGGTGGCGTCGGCGTGCCTCGACATCGCGCTGACCAAGCGGGGCGAGAGCGAAGGCGAGCCGATTCCGATGTGCGGAGTGCCCGTGCACTCGGCCGAATCCTATCTGGCCCGGCTGATCCGCGCAGGCCATCGGGTCGCCATCGCCGAGCAGACCGAAAGCCCGGCCGAGGCCCGCAAGGCGCGCGGCAGCAAGGCACTTGTCGAGCGGGCGATCGTCCGGCTGGTCACTCCGGGAACGCTGACCGAGGAGACGTTGCTCGAGTCGGGTGCGGCCAATTGGCTGGCGGCGATCGGGCGCGCCGGCGAAGACTGGGCAATCGCCGCGGCGGACATTTCCACGGGCCGGTTCGAGCTGATCGCCTGCGGACCCGGCGAGCTCGCATCCGAGCTGGCGCGGCTGTCGCCGGCCGAGACCGTCGCCGACGGAGCGGTACCGGGGATAGGAACGCGCGACGGGAAGGGCGGCTTCGACAGCATCGCCGGGGAGCGGGCGCTCAAAAGGCGTTTCGGACTCGCGACGCTCGATGGCATCGGCGCCCCCACGCGCGCGGAGCTGGCAGCGGCCGGCGGCCTGCTCGCCTATCTCGAAGCGACCCAGAAAGGCGCCGGGGTCCTGCTCGATGTGCCGCGTCGGATCGCCCGCTCTGCTTATGTACAGATCGACACCGCGACCCGGGAAAGCCTGGAGCTGGCCCGGTCCGCGCAGGGCGGAATCGGCGGAAGCCTGCTGGGAGAAATCGACCGCTGCGTGACCGCAGGCGGGCGGCGGCTCCTGGCCGGCGACATTTCGGCGCCGCTCACGTTCAGAATTGAAATCGCCCGGCGGCTTGGGCTCGTCGCCTGGTTTCACGACGACCAGCTGCGCCGCGAGCGGACACGCTCGGCGCTCAAGGCGCTTCCCGATGTCGCCCGCGCTCTGGCACGGCTGACGGCGGGGCGCGGCGGCCCGCGAGATCTCGCGCAGCTCCGCGACGGGCTTTCGGGTGCCGATGCGCTGAAGCTTGCGCTCGCGGGGGAAGCGGACCGGGCACCCATGCTCGACTCGCTTCTGCCCGAGCTCGGCGGCCACGAAGCGCTGGTTGAACGGCTGACCGCGGCGCTGGTCGAATCGCCGCCGCTCGATTCCTCGAAAGGCGGCTACATCGCAGAGGGGCACGATCCGAAACTCGACGAGCTTCGCGCCGCGTCGTCGGACGGGCGCCGGGCGATTGCCGGACTTGAAAGCCGGTACCGGGATTCGACGGGAATTCCGTCGCTCAAGATCCGCCACAACGCGGTCCTCGGCTATCATGTCGAGGTTGCAGCCCGGCACGCCGACAAGCTGATGGCGCCCGACAGCGGCTTTACGCACCGGCAGACACTTGCCGGAGTGGTCCGATTCAACTCGCCGGAGCTGCACGAGGAGGCAGCACGGGTTGTCGAAGCCGGCGGGCACGCGCTCGCGCTCGAAGCGGCGCATCTCGACGAGCTGACCGCGCTTGCCGTCGCGGCATCGCCGAACATTCTCGCGACCGCCGAGGCGCTGGCCAGGATCGACGTCGCCGCCGCGAATGCGCAGCGGGCGGCGGAAGGCGGGTGGTGCACGCCGGAGGTGACCGACGAGCCGTGCCTCGAAATCGCGGCCGGCCGGCACCCGGTGGTGGAAAGCGCGCTCACCGGCAGCGGCGAGCGCTTCGTCGCCAACGACCTCAACCTCGGCCGCGACGACCGGCTATGGCTGATCACCGGTCCAAACATGGGCGGCAAGTCGACTTTCCTCAGGCAGGCCGCGCTGATCGTCATCCTGGCGCAGGCCGGGTGCTTCGTCCCGGCG
>DATAKH010000154.1:0-10543 GCA_036261735.1 Sphingomicrobium sp. | reverse complement strand
GGTGACGTCTAGCTGTAGGAGGAGCGCGTTCTCGTTGCCGCTGTTGGTTATGACAACGTCATAGGAATAGACGTCGCCTGGATCTGCCTGGCCGTCGCCGTCGATGTCGGTGGTGAGCGTGCGCGTGCGCAGGCCGGAGATGGTGACTGCCATTTTACTTTACTCCCCCGAAGCCGGACCCGCCGCACCCCCCACGGACGCGACTCGGCTTTAATCCACGAGGCATCGCACAGAATGACGCGCGGCAATAGCGAACTTTTACGTTAATTTACCGGGCGTTCGCCGATTTCGCGCGCCTGCTCCGAAGCCTGCGTTTCGGAAGAGATCGATAAGTCGATCGAATTGGGAGGTGGAGGCCCGAGCCGGAATCGAACCGGCGTGCAAGGATTTGCAGTCCTCTGCGTAACCACTCCGCCATCGGGCCGAGAGCCCCGCATTTCGGGGCCTTTGCCGCCGCGGTCAAGGTGCTAACGGCCGCCCCCGGCGCCCATGCTACGCGCCAAGCTCCGATTTTCGACAAACGGGGGCGGTTCGGGTTGGCGCAGGTCCATGATGCAGATAAAGCATTGTTGCGTCCCAACTGTATTACTGGCATACAACACCTTATGACAATCCACGCTCCAGTTCCGGATTATGCGGCCGCGCGCGCGTCGATGGTCGACACGCAACTTCGCCCGCAGGGGGTGAACTTCCCGCCGGTCGTCGAAGCGATGGCAGCGGTTCCCCGCGAGGAATTCGTGGCCGAAGACTCGCGCCCGCTCGCCTATATCGACCGGAGCGTGCCGATTGGCGAGGGCCGGCTGATGTCCGGGCCGGTCGTGCTCGGCCTGCTGCTTACGGAACTGGCGCCGATCCGCGGGGAGCGGGCGCTCGTCGTCGGCTGCGGCACCGGTTATTCGGCTGCGGTCCTGGGTCGCATCGGGCTCAAGGTTACCGGGCTCGAATGCTCGTCCGCGCTCGCCAAACGCGCCAGGGACAAGGGCATCGAGGTTGTCGAGGGGCCGCTTCAGCAGGGCTGGCAGGCCGGTGCGCCCTACCATCTCATCCTTATCGACGGCGCCGTCGAATATATCCCCGAGGCGATCATCGCGCAGTTGACGGACCATGGCCGGGTCGGCACTGCTTTGGTCGATCGCGGAATCTGCCGGCTCGCCGTTGGCAGGAGAGCGGGCAAGGGCTTCGGTCTCCACACCATGGCTGACGCGGGGGCGGTGGCACTTCCGGGCTTCGCGAGGCCGCAGAAATTCACCTTTTGACGCTTGGAGTGACTGTGACTCGTTACCGCTTATTGCTCTCGGCAAGCCTTGTCGCTGCGCTCGCCGCCGGAACTGCGTCGGCGGACACGCTCCGCGAGGCGCTGCTGTCGACCTATGCAACCAACCCGACCCTGACTGCCCAGCGCGAGGCCTTGAAGGCCACCGATGCCGGAGTCGCAATCGCCCGGGCCGGAGGCCGCCCGCAAATCACCGGAGTCGTCGGTGTGAACCGCAACCTGACTCGAAGCGGCGTCATCGCGGCGACCCAAGGCGACGATCACAACATCAGCCTCAGCGGCGGCGTCGACCTCAGCCTGCCATTGTTCCAGGGCGGCCGGGTCCGCAATTCCGTCCAAGCAGCGAAGACCCGCGTCGAAGCCGGGCGCGCCACTCTTCGGGCGGTCGAGGGCGACGTGTTCACCGCTGCCGTCGCTGCCTACATGGACGTCATCCGCGACCGAGCGATCGTCGAGCTGAACCAGAACAACGTGAGGGTGCTCGAGACCAACCTCGAGGCCACCCGCGACCGCTTCGAGATCGGCGACGTCACCCGCACCGATGTCGCCCAGTCGGAAGCCCGGCTGGAGCTCGGCCGCGCCAACCTGGCGACGGTCCAGGGCCGCGCGGCTGCAAGCGAGCAGGAATATCGGCGCATCATCGGACACCCTCCGGGTGAGCTCGCACCCCCGCCTCCCCTGCCTCCGCTTCCGGCGACACCCGAGGAGGCGGTGCGAATCGCGCTTGCCAACAACGCCGACATCGTCGCCATCAACCGCCAGGCGGAAGCGGCCGGATACGACGTAAGCGTCGCCCGGGCGCAGCGGCTGCCGACGCTCTCCGCGACCGCGACCGGCGATTATATCAACCAGGTCACCGGCGACACCAACGGCCTCGACCGGTCGGGAACCGCGACCGCTATCGGAATCTCCGGCCGGATCCCGATCTACCAGGGCGGTGAGGCCGGCGCCCGGATCCGCCAGGCGCAGGCGATCGAAGGCCAGACCCTGGAGCAGACGATCGCGACCGAGCGGCTGGTCGTCGCGCAGGCCCGCTCCGCCTTCGAAACATACGAAGCGGCGACGGACGCGATTGCGGCGAACCAGGTGGCAATGCAGGCCAACGAGCTCGCTCTGGAGGGCGCGCGCGCGGAACGCCAGGTCGGCACGCGAACGGTGATCGAAGTCCTCAACGCGGAGCAGGAACTGCTGAACGCGCAGGTCGCGCTGGTGACCGCCAAGCGCGACCAATATGTCGCCGGCTTCCAGCTTCTGAACGCGATGGGCCAGGCGGAGGCGCGCGATCTCGGGCTCGAGGGCGGTCCGCTTTACGACCCGCTCGGCAACTACCGGCGTGTCGCCGGCGACTGGAGCGACTGGTCGAGCGACCCGCGCCACGTCCCCGTCGCGACCCGAACCGTGACGCCAGCCGAAACGGGCGCGGCCGTTCCGCCCAGCCAAGGCGTGACTCCGCCGCAGCAATAGGCGATTATCGCCCGATGCAGTCGCCCAGCCGCGAACCCTCGATGGAAGACATCCTCGCCTCGATCAAAAAGGTGATCGCGGAGGAGAAAGAGCTTCGAACCGCGGTCGAAGCGGCCGAAAATTCGCGCCAGCCCGACGAGGAGGAGGCGGGGGAACCCGAAGACGTTCTGGAACTCGACCATCCGATCGAGCCTGCGGAGGATCCCGGGCCGCCGCTGCTCGATGAGGAAGCGGCCGAAAGTTCGCGCCACTCACTCGAAGAGCTTTCGACCATCGCGGCAACCGTCCCGCCGGCGCCGGCAGTGAACCCGCTCGAGGACATGGTCCGCGAAATGCTTCGGCCGATCCTCAAGGAATGGCTCGACGAGCATCTGCCGACAATCGTCAACGAGCATGTGAAGCGCGAGATTTCGCGAATAACCGGCCGCAAGCTTTAAGCCGTTTTGCGGTTACGCGCGGGTTTGCTACGCCCGCAGCATGAACAAGATCGCCCTTTTCGCTGCCGCCGCAGCCGCCGCCCTCGCCTCCTCTCCGGCGCTTGCTCGCCCGATGACTGCGACCGACCTTCACATGATGCACAGGATGGGTGCGCCCGCAGTGTCGCCGGACGGGCGGTACGCGGTCTTCACGCTTAGCGACACGGACCTCGACGCCAACCGTCGCAACAACAGGCTACATCTCCTCGACCTGACGAAGCCAGGCGCAGCCCCGCAGCCGATCGCCGGCGCCGAGAAGGGCCACGACCCGATGTTCACGGCCGATGGATCCCTTTGGTTCCTGATGCCGGTCGGAGAGCGCGACCAGTTGTTCCAGATGAAGATCGGCGGAACGCCAGCCCAGGCCAGCGACTTCGGAGCCGACATCAGCGGATACAAGGTGTCGGCCAACGGCGCCACAGTCGTCGTCTGGGCAGATACCGCGGATTGCCCGGATCTTGCCTGCGCAGCCGCCTCGCTTCCTGCCAAGCCGGAGGGCTCCGGCCGCACCTACGACAAGATGTTCGTCCGCCACTGGGACACTTGGGCCGAGCCGGGCATCCGCTCGCGCCTCTATGCATTTCCTGTCCAGGCCGATCGGCTCACGGGCGGCGGAGTCCGGCTGACTCAGGGCCTGGAGGGCGACACGCCGTCCAAGCCATTCGGCGGCGGCGAGGAGATCGCGGTTTCGGCCGACGGCAA
Source organism: Sphingomicrobium sp. (assembly GCA_036261735.1). Lineage (GTDB taxonomy): Bacteria > Pseudomonadota > Alphaproteobacteria > Sphingomonadales > Sphingomonadaceae > Sphingomicrobium. The sequence goes on along the minus strand of DATAKH010000154.1, from coordinate 6,628 downwards.
ATATATCTGGTACGCGCTTCGCGAAGCGGGACGGATCGAGCCGCTTTCGACCAACCTCGACATTTTCGAGGCACCGACCGACGGCAGCGCTCCCCCGCGCAACCTGACCGACGCCAACGATGCCACCGACACGCTGCCGGCGCTGTCGCCCGACGGCCGCATGCTGGCCTATGTCGCAATGGCACGTCCCGGCTATGAATCCGACCGTCAGGTGGTGCAGCTGTACGACCTCGCGAGCCGCGCGGTGAAGCCGCTGACCCAAAATTGGGACCGTTCGGTCGGATCGATCGAATGGGCGCCGGACGGCAAGAGCCTGCTGGTGACCGCAGGCGATACGCTCGAGCATCCGGTGTTCCGGGTCGATGTCGCCACCGGCAAGGTGACCCGCCTCACCAAGGACGGCAATTTCGGCAACGTCCACGCGCTGCGGGGCGGCGGCGCCATCGCAACCATGAACAGCATGATGGCGCCCGACGATTTGTACCGCGTCCAGAACGGGCGAGTCACGCAGCTGACCGCGGTCAACAGGGACCGGCTGGCCGAGCTCGACCCGGTCAAGCTCGACAAGTTCAGCTTCGCCGGGGCGAACAACGACACCGTTTGGGGCTGGACTCTCAAGCCGGCCGATACGAGCGCCAAGCTCCCGATCGCCTTCCTCGTCCACGGCGGCCCGCAGGGAAGCTTTTCAAACAGCTGGTCCTACCGCTGGAACCCGCGGCTGTTCACCGCGCCCGGCTATGCCGCGGTCAGCGTCGATTTCCACGGGTCGACCGGATACGGCCAGGCGTTCACCGATTCGATCAACCGCGACTGGGGCGGAAAGCCCCTGCAGGACCTTAAGCTCGGCCTTGCCCATGCGACCGCGAACGACCCCCAGCTACAGGCCGACAATGCCTGCGCTCTCGGCGCCTCCTACGGGGGCTACATGATGAACTGGATCGAGGGGAACTGGCCGGACCGGTTCAAATGCCTCGTCCAGCATGACGGAGTCTTCGACGCCCGAGCGATGGCATACGAGACGGAGGAGCTCTGGTTCGACGAATGGGAGCACGGCGGCGTGCCCTATCACGAGGCCCCGGCCGAATATGAAAAGTGGAACCCGGTCAATTACGTGAAGCAGTGGAAAACGCCGCAGCTGGTCATCACCGGCGAGAAGGACTTCCGGATCCCCTACACGCAGGGGATCGCCGCTTTCACCGCGCTCCAGAGGCGCAACATCCCGTCGCGGCTGCTGGTCTTCCCGGACGAAAACCACTGGGTGCTCAAGCCGAAAAACTCGATCCAGTGGTACGGCGAAGTGTTCGCGTGGCTGGAACGCTGGCTCGGCCCGGGCGCGAAATAGCTAGATCGCGTGGGCCAGGATTGACGCTAGCGCGACGCAGCCCGCTTCATCCTCCTGAGTGAACCGCGCCGGCGACGGACTGTCGAGGTCGAGAACGGCGATCAGCTCGCCGCCGCGTTCGATCGGGACGACCAGCTCCGACCGCGAAGCGGAATCGCAGGCGATGTGGCCGGGAAAGGCATCGACGTCGTCGACGCGCTGGACCTGGCGAGTTGCCGCCGCGGTTCCGCAGACTCCGCTTCCGAACGGAATGCGGATGCACGCGGGCCGTCCCTGGAACGGCCCGACGACCAGCTCGCCGCCGACGTTGCGGTAAAATCCGGCCCAGTTGAGGTCGGGCAGCGTTTCCCAGATCAGCGCCGCCGCATTCGCCATGTTGGCGATCGGGTCCGGCTCGCCGGCGACGAGCGATTCAAGCGCCTCGCCGAGGTCGCGGTAAAGCGCCGGATTGTCGGCGGCTGTGATCTTGAAGTCGTACATCAGTCGAAACTCACCTTGCCTCGCCCCCGCTTGACCGCGCTTCGCTGCTTCTTCTCGTCAACGCGCTTCGCCTTGGCGGCCCTGCTCGGCCGCGTCGGTCTGCGCTTGCGGGGGACGATATGGGCTTGGGCGATCATTTCCGCCAGACGGCGGCGAGCATCTTCGCGGTTCGATTCCTGCGTCCGAAAACGACGAGCGGTGATCAACAGTTCGCCCGCCGAAGTCAGTCTCGAGCCGGCAATCGCCTTCAACCGTTCGAGCGGCCCTTCGGAAAGGCCGAGGCGGAAGAGGTCGACGCGAAGCTGCACCGCGGTCGCGACCTTGTTGACGTTCTGCCCGCCCGGGCCGGTGGCGGCGAGAAAGGTCTCGCTCAGCGCCTCTTCGGGAATGATCACGTCCTCAGGCTTCATCTCGCCACTCTCCGAACCGCTCCGGCAGCGGGGCGGTGACGTCGATCGTTGCCTTATTGGCCCTCGGAACGACCAGGCGCACAGCGTGCAGCAGCATCTGTCCCCCCGGAACGCCGTAGACTCGATCGCCGACGATGCCAGTGGCGAATGCTTCGCGCGCGTGCACGCGAATCTGGTGCGTCCGGCCGGTGAGAGGCCGGAATTCGACAAGCGAGCGGCCTTCGCGAACGGCAACTCGCCGCCATCGAGTCAGTGCCTCCTGACCCTGTGGGTCGGCGACCATTCGCCATCCCGCCTCGGCGCTGGAGCGCTTTGCAAGCGGCAGGTCGATGACACCCTCCGAAGCAGCGATCTCGGCGGCGACCACGGCGAGATAATATTTTTCCACCAGCCGCGCTTCGAACGTCTGCTGAAGAGCCGCCCTTGCCCGCGCGTTGCGTGCAAGCAGAAGACAGCCGGATGTGTCCTGGTCCAGCCTGTGCATAGCGGTCGGCGACGATCGAAATCCGAAGCGCAGCTCCTGCACTCTCGCTTGGACATTATCGCCCCCGCGCCTGGGCGCATCGACCGGAAGGCCGGCCGGCTTGTCGATCACCATCGCCTCGCCGTCGATGAAAAGGACTCGCCCGGACAGGCTGTCTTCATCCGCTTCGGACTTGTCGATTGCAGCCTCCCCAACGGACGTGCGTTTTACCAACTGATGCACTGCCGCAACGAATCAAAGGATTCCAGCCTGTTACACTTTATTAACCTTTTGCCTTCATCCCTCGAATGGTTAATGCAGGCTTCAAGGCCGTTAAGAGCGAGTTACGATTGTGCTCGTGCGGGCCGCGAACGGGGGGAACATCGATGCGCGTGCTGCTGATCGAAGACGAGCCGACGACGGCCAAGAGCATCGAACTGATGCTCGGGACGGAGGGCTTCAACGTCTACACCACGGATCTTGGCGAAGAAGGCCTCGATCTGGGCAAGCTGTACGATTACGACATCATCCTGCTCGACCTCAACCTGCCCGACATGCACGGCTATGACGTGCTCAAGAAGCTTCGCACTTCGAAGGTTTCGACGCCGGTGCTGATCCTGTCGGGAATCGGCGAGATGGACAGCAAGGTCCGCGCGCTCGGCTTCGGCGCCGACGATTATGTGACCAAGCCGTTCCACCGCGACGAGCTGGTCGCGCGAATCCACGCCATCGTCCGGCGCTCGAAGGGGCACTCGCAGTCGGTCATCCGCACCGGCAAGCTGGCGGTGAACCTCGACGCCAAGACCGTCGAAGTCGACGGCAGCCGAGTGCATCTGACCGGCAAGGAATATGCGATGCTGGAGCTGCTCTCGCTCCGCAAGGGCACGACGCTGACCAAGGAAATGTTCCTCAACCACCTCTACGGGGGGATGGACGAGCCCGAACTCAAGATCATCGACGTCTTCATCTGCAAGCTGCGCAAGAAGCTCAGCCTTGCCTGCGGCGGCGCCAATTACATCGAAACCGTCTGGGGCCGCGGCTACGTTCTTCGCGACCCGGACGAGGTCAGCGAGCCGGAGCCGGAAGCGGCTGTCGCTTAACCGAATTCAGATCAGGGGGATGATCGAGGCGGGGCCGAAAGGCTCCGCCTCTTTCTTTTTCGCCTCCTGCGCAGCCGCCATGACCTGGATCAAATGGCGCTCGCAATTGATCTGGAACAAGTGGCGGCGATCGAAACCGCTCTAGGCCGCCTTTCATCGAACTTTTCGAATGAAAGGCAAGCACATGAGGAAATTTCTGCTCGCAAGCACGGTCGCGGCAATTGCGGCCGCTTCTCCCGCGGTAGCTGGGGACGCCGGGCATTCCACGGCCGCGGCGCCGTCGGTCGCAGATATCGTGCGAAGCCCTTCCGACCTGCCCGGACCGCTCGCTCGCCGCGGCCCCGAACTTGTCAAGGTCAACCTCGAGACGGTGGAGGTTACCGGCCAGCTCGATGACGGCGCGACTTATCGTTACTGGACCTTCAATCGCCAGGTTCCCGGGCCGTTCGTCCGAGTACGTGTCGGCGACACCGTCGAAGTGACGCTGAAAAACGCCGACGACAGCTCGGTCATGCACAACGTCGATTTCCACGCGGTCACCGGGCCGGGCGGCGGCGCGGTCGCGACAATGGCGGCGCCGGGCGAGACCAAGGGATTCACCTTCAAGGCGCTTCAGCCTGGTCTCTACGTCTACCACTGCGCGACGCCGATGGTCGCTCAGCATATCGCCAACGGAATGTACGGGATGATCCTGGTCGAGCCCGAAGGCGGGCTGAGCAAGGTCGACCGCGAATATTATGTGATGCAGGGCGAAATCTACACCGAGCAGGCGCACGGAGAGAAAGGCGAGCTAACCGAGAGCCTGGAAAAGCTCGTCGCCGAGCAACCGGACTATATGGTCTTCAACGGCGCGGTGGACGGGCTGACGAGGAAGCCGCTTACGGCACGGACCGGGGAAACGCTTCGAGTCTACTTCGGCGTCGGCGGACCCAACAAGACGTCGAGCTTCCACGCAATCGGGGAGATTTTCGACAAGGCCTGGTCGCTTGCCTCGATTACCTCCGCCCCGATGACCGACGTCCAGACCCTGACGGTCCCACCGGGCGGAGCGGCAGTCGTCGACTTCAAGGTCGAGGTCCCGGGCAAGTTCATCCTGGTCGACCATGCGCTGTCGCGCCTGGAGAAAGGCCTCAAGGGCGTGATCGAGGTCACCGGCGAGCAGCGGGCCGATCTCTACCGCCCGCACGAAGAGGTCGACTCCAAGATGGCGGAAGCCTCGGGCCACTGACGCCCATGTTCAGCCGAGGGGGGAGCGGCGGCGGAGCAATCCGCCGCCGCTTTTTCTTGCGCCTTTGCAATGCGCAAAAAAGGCGCCGGCCCCTGGGGACCGGCGCCTGTTCGGACTCCCGGTCCGCGCGATTTACTTGAGGATGGCGGCGAAAGTCTGCTTCGCCTTGCCCGGATGGCTAACGGCCTTGGCAGAGCCAAGGTTTGTGGGCTTGCCGACGATAATCGCGCCAACCATGCCCATCCCGTAGTGGGGCAGGCATTTGTACCCGTAGACGCCGGGCTTGGCGAACTTCACCGTGACCTCTTGGTTGATCTTGCCCTTGAACGGCACCGCGCCGTCGGGAAGCATGCCGCGGATGGTCTCGGCGTTATGGCCCTTGTCGGTAGCGACGAAGGTGACCGTGTCGCCCGGCGCGATCTTGATGATTGCCGGCTCGAAGACCATGGCCCCCGCCGAGCCCTTGTTGAGCATCTTGACCCGATGGTCCTTTGCCGAGGCCGACGAAGCAATGGCCGCGATGGCGACCGCTCCAGCGAGAACTACTCCGATACGCATCTTTATCTCCGTTGGTTCGGGGGCGCTAGCTGCGCACCGCTGCACTCGCACTAGGCGCGCTGTCGGCGGCAGGCGTTGCGGTGGATCAATTCCCGATTTTCACGAAATTTCCGATCGGTGCCGGCGCACCGAACATCAGCCCGCCTACGCGTCGATGAAGAGACGGCGGCGCAAGCGGCGGTTCGGCAGCTCGACCGTCGTCTCGGCCGTTTCTTGTCCGGCTTCGTCGGTCCGGCGCCAGCCGTCGCGGCCGAGCCGTTCAAGCGGCCTGAAGCGCGTCTTGTAATCCATCCGCCTGGAGCCCTGGACCCAATAGCCGAGGTAGACATAGGGCAGACCCGCTCGCGCGGCCCTGACGATATGATCGAGGATGATGAACGTGCCGAGCCCCTTGCGCGCGTCCTTTCCGACGTCGAAGAAGCTGTAGACCATCGACAGCCCGTCGTTCTGCTGGTCGGAGAGGCAGCAGCCGACCAGCTTGCCGGGCCGACCCTTCTTCGACGGCTCGCGATATTCGATCATGTAGCTTCGGACCGGGGTCTGCTCGACCATGTCGGCGAAGTCGGTCTCGTCCATCTCGGCCATTCCGCCGCCGGGATGACGAGCGGCGAGATAGCGGCGAAGGAGCGCATATTGCTCTTCGGTCGTCCACGGCTTGCAGGCGATGACTTCAAGGTCGGAGTGACGGCGAAGGATCTTGCGCTGTGTCGTGCTCGCCTGGAACTCCGTCGCGACGACGCGGACCGAGACGCAGGCGCTGCAGTCGATGCAGCTCGGCCGGTAGGCGACGGACTGGCTTCGGCGGAAACCGATCCGGCCAAGCGCCTCGTTGAGTTCGCTTGCGTTGCGTCCGTTCAGCTCGGTGAAGACCTTCCGCTCGACCTTGCCCGGCAGATACGGGCACGGCGACGGGCTCGTCACGAAGAACTTGGGAAATCGGAACGGTGCGCTCATGGTTTCGCCGCTGTTTATGCGACTGGTAAACGCCTTTGGAAAGAGTTGGTGGCGGTCCGCGGCGCAGCTTTGCGAAGAACTGTCCCGGATCAG
>DATAKH010000129.1:0-2512 GCA_036261735.1 Sphingomicrobium sp. | reverse complement strand
GAGCTGTTCGAGGAAGCGGCCCATGGAACGCTGGCCAAATGGGGCGTGAAGACAAGCGGCGTTGAAGTCGATCTCGCCGCGATGCACGAGTCCAAGGACACGGCGGTGAAGGGGCTGACCGGCGGAATCGAGTTCCTGTTCAAGAAGAACAAGGTCGAATGGCTGAAGGGACGGGCCGCGTTCGAGGACAGCCACAAGGTGAAGGTCGGCGATCGCACCGTCACCGCGAAAGACATCATTATCGCGACCGGGTCTTCGGTGACCCCGCTCCCCGGCGTCGAGGTCGACAACAGCAAGCACAAGATCGTCGATTCGACCGGCGCCCTCGCCCTTCCGAAGGTTCCGAAGTCGATGGTCGTTATCGGCGGCGGGGTGATCGGGCTCGAGCTCGGCTCGGTGTGGCGGCGGCTCGGCGCCGAGGTCACCGTGGTGGAGTTCCTCGACGAGATCCTGCCCGGAATGGACGGCGAGGTTCGCAAGGAAGCACGCAAGATCTTCAAGAAGCAGGGCTTCGAGTTCCGGCTCGGCACGAAGGTGACCAAGGCCGAGACGAAGGGCGACAGCGTCACGCTCACCGTCGAGCCGGCAAAGGGCGGAGACTCCGAAACGCTCGAAGCGGAGGTCGTGCTTGTCTCGATCGGCCGCCGTCCGAACACCGAAGGGCTAGGGCTCGACAAGATCGGCCTGGAACTCAACAAGCGCGGCCAGATCGAGGTCGACCACGACTTCCGAACCAAAATCGAGGGCGTCTGGGCAATCGGCGACGTAACGCCGGGCCCGATGCTCGCGCACAAGGCGGAAGACGAGGGACTGGCAGCCGCCGAAAATATCGCGGGGCAGACGGGAATCGTAAACCACGCGGTGATCCCGAGCGTCGTCTACACCTATCCGGAAATTGCGGGCGTCGGCCTCACCGAGGAGGAGGCCAAGGAGGACGGCGAGGTGAAGACCGGCAAGTTCCCGATGCTCGCCAACAGCCGCGCCAAGACCAATCGCGAGCCGGACGGCTTCGTCAAGGTCATCGCCGACGCAAAGACCGACCGGGTGCTGGGCGTGTGGATGATCAGCACCGTCGCGGGCACGATGATTGCCCAGGCCGCGCAGGCGATGGAGTTCGGCGCCACCTCAGAGGATATCGCCTACACCTGCCACGCCCATCCGACCCACTCGGAGGCGCTCAAGGAAGCGGCGATGGCCGTGACCGGAAAGCCGATCCACATCTAGCCGAGCAACAGCTCCCGGACCGCGGCCATGAAGCCGATGTCCCGCTCTGTGACGCGCGGCTCCGCGGCCGGCGGGCATTCGAGGCAAAGCACCTGGATTCGCGGTCCCGACAGCATCGATCGAAGCTGGACAAGAGCGCCAGTCAGCTTCGTCTCCGGTGCGATAGCGGCAAACGCGTCCTGCGCCGGAACCTCTCCTGCTCCATCGCTGGCGAACATCCCGACCAGCATTTCCTCGAAGGATTCGGGGCGCTCGAGATAACGGACCTTGCTCGCGGGGTCGGACAGTTTTGCGAGGGCTCCCGCCTTTTCGATCGCCTCGCGCATTCCGCCGAAGCCGTCGACTAGCCCGAGCTGCCGAGCCGTTCCCCCGTCCCAGACGCGGCCTTGGGCGACGGCGTCTATCTGCGCCGGCTGCTTGTTCCGGGATTGGGCGACGATCGCTAGGAAACGCCGGTAGACGGACTCCACGCCGGCCTGGATGAGCGTGTCGGCGGCGGGCGACGGGCCGTTCAGCAGGTCCGGCTCGCCCGACAGCGGAGTCGTCCTGATTCCGTCCGCGCCGACGCCGAGTTTCTGAAGCGTCCCTTCGAAGCTGGGGAGGATGCCGAACACCCCGATCGAGCCCGTAATCGTCGAAGGCTCGGCATATATGAAGTCCGCGGGGGTAGAGACCCAGTAGCCGCCCGAAGCCGCGACATTCCCCATCGACACGACGACGGGAATGTCCTTGCGCTTGGCGTTCAGGATCGACTGCCGGATCCTCTCGGAGGCGAGTACCGATCCGCCGGGGCTGTCCACCCTGACTACCAGCGCCTCGACCCCGCCCTCCTGGACGGCCTTGTCGATGAGGTTGCCGATGCTGTCGCCACCGGCGGTTCCGGCCGAGGCTTTCCCGTCGACGATCATCCCGGCGACCGTGACCACTCCGATCGAGCCGGTCCTATCGTCATCGACAACGTCATCGACATAGCGGGCGAGCTTGATCTTCTTGTAGCCGCCCGGCGAAGAGGAGTCCTTGCCGCCGAGCTCGGCCAAGCGGGCCTCATACTCTTCGTGGCTCCCGATCTTGTCGGCGAGACCGAATCCCAGTGCCGCCTTTCCGAGGTCGCCGCCGGCCGCCCGAAGCGCTGCGACCGGATCCATCATATAAGCTTCGACCTTCGCCTTGGGCCGATTGCTGACGACCGCTTCGCGCCAACTCTCCAGCAGCGCCCCGCCGAGCGCCTGTGCATTCTGCCTCGCCTCCGGCGACATGTCGCTTCGCGTGTAGGGCTCGACCGCGGCCT
>DATAKH010000124.1:0-2164 GCA_036261735.1 Sphingomicrobium sp. | reverse complement strand
GCCGACGCGGTCGGGGCTGTCCTTGTTAGCGCCGATATTGACGCCGATGGGCCCGCCGAGCCGGCTGCAGCCGCTGAGGCGCATGAACGCGGCCGCCTGGCCTTCGTTGTTGAAGCCCATTCGGTTGATGACGGCGCGGTCCTCGGCGAGCCGGAACAGGCGGGGCTTCGCATTGCCCGCCTGGGCGCGCGGGGTGAGCGTCCCGACCTCGACGAAGCCGAAGCCAAGCGTCAGCATCTCGGCGGCGACCTCGGCGTCCTTGTCGAACCCGGCAGCGAGTCCGACGGGCGACGGGAAGTCGAGCCCGGCGAGCGTCGTTTTCACCGAAGGCGGGAGATGCGCCGAATGCAGCGGCAGGAACTTGAGCGCCGCGATCGTCGCCCGATGCGCCGCCTCCGCCCCGAGAGCGAAAAGAAACGGGCGCAGGACTGGATACAGACGCATGTTAAGTTTCCGTTTAGCGATTCAATCTGCCGCCGTCATCGAAAGGTTGAGTTTCGCGGTGCAACGCACTAAATCGGACTGGAAAGCTCCGAATTAGATATGCGCCTTAGCCACCTTGCCGATTATGCGGTTGTCCTGATGACCGCCGCCGCCCGCCGCGACGCCGGCGAGCGCCTCAGCGCGACCGAGCTGTCCGCCGAGACCGGAGTTCCGCTTCCGACGACCCAGAAGCTGATGGGTCAGCTTGCCGCCTGCGGGCTTCTCGACAGTTCGCGGGGCGCCGGCGGCGGCTTCTCGCTGGCTCGGCCGGCGGCGGAGATCAGCCTCGCCGACGTCGTCGAGGCGGTTGAAGGGCCGATCGCGATGACGGTATGTTCCGAAGGGCGCACGGACTGCGCCCTGGACGCGCACTGCCGGGTAAAGCCGCACATGGGCGTGGTCGGCAATGCCGTTCGCGGAGCTCTTGGCGCCGTGTCGCTCACGGAGCTGGCGCGATGAACGAAGCCGTCAAGAACCGCGAGATCCGAGAGAAGATCGACCGCGATTACGAGTGGGGCTTCAGCTCGGACATCGAGCAGGAGTTCGCGCCCAAGGGCCTGAGCGAGGACACGGTCCGCTTCATCTCGGCCAAGAAGAACGAGCCCGAGTGGATGCTCGAATGGCGGCTCAAGGCCTATCGCGCCTGGCTGGAGATGGAGGAGGTCAGCTGGGCCAAGCTCGACATCCCCGAGATCGATTACCAGGACGCTTATTATTACGCGGCGCCCAAGGCGAAGCCGAAGCTCGCGTCGCTGGACGAGCTCGATCCTGAAATCCGCCGCACCTACGAGAAGCTCGGAATCCCGATCGAGGAGCAGAAGGTGCTCGCCGGGGTCGAAGGCGCGGCCAAGGTCGCGGTCGACGCGGTGTTCGACAGCGTCAGCGTCGCCACCACCTTTCGCAAGGAGCTTGCGGCCGCCGGCGTCATCTTCATGTCGATCAGCGAGGCGATCCGCGAGCATCCCGAGCTGGTGAAAAAGTATCTCGGAAGCGTCGTGCCGCAGCGCGACAATTATTTCGCGTGCCTCAACAGCGCGGTCTTTTCCGACGGAACGTTCGTCTACGTGCCCGAGGGCGTGCGCTGCCCGATGGAGCTGTCGACCTATTTCCGGATCAACGCCGAGAACACCGGCCAATTCGAGCGCACGCTGATCGTCGCCGAAAAGGGCAGCTACGTCTCCTACCTCGAAGGCTGCACCGCGCCGATGCGCGACGAGAACCAGCTGCACGCGGCGGTGGTCGAGATTTTCGCGCATGAGGACGCGGAGGTGAAATACTCGACCGTCCAGAACTGGTACCCGGGCGACGCCGAGGGCAAGGGCGGCATCTTCAACTTCGTCACCAAGCGCGCGCTTTGTTCGGGGGACCGGTCGAAGGTCAGCTGGACGCAGGTCGAGACCGGAAGCGCGATCACCTGGAAATATCCGAGCTGCATTTTGAAGGGCGAAAGCAGCGTCGGCGAATTCTATTCGGTCGCGCTGACCAACAACTGCCAGCAGGCCGACACCGGCACCAAGATGATTCACATCGGCGCAAACTCGCGCTCGACTATCGTGTCGAAGGGCATCAGCGCGGGCCGCAGCAACAACACCTATCGCGGGCTGGTCCGCGTGCTCCCGCGCGCCGAGAACGTCCGCAATTTCACGCAGTGCGATTCACTGCTGCTCGGGGACCAGTGCGG
>DATAKH010000101.1:0-3637 GCA_036261735.1 Sphingomicrobium sp. | reverse complement strand
GGACCCGCGCGACCGGCCAGTTGCCGATGCCGCTCCGGCGATCGACGATTTCCTCACGCCCGACGCCAGCGATTTCTTCGCCCAGGTCGCCGCCGGCCTCGACTCTGCCGGCGTCAAGTGGACGCGTAACCCCCGCCTCGTCCGCGGCCTGGATTATTACCGGCACACGGCCTTCGAGTTCGTGACCGACCGGCTTGGAGCGCAGGGCGCGGTAATCGCCGGCGGCCGCTACGACGGGCTGATCGAAGCGCTCGGCGGGCCGCACACGCCGGCGGTCGGCTGGGCGGCGGGGATCGAGCGGCTTGCGATGCTGATCGACGAACCCGAGGCCGAAAGGCCGGCCGTCGTCGTCGTCCCGCTTGGCGAGCGTGCCGAGCAGGCGGCTCAGGCGATCGTCGCTGGCCTTCGCCGCGAGGGTGTCGCGACGGAGATGGCGTTCCGCGGCAACATGAAGAAGCGCATGGCACGGGCGAATGCGGCCGGGGCGAGATATGCGCTCATCATCGGCGACGACGAGCTCGATAGCGGCAAAGTCCAGCTCAAGGATCTGACGACCGGTGAACAGCGGCCCGTGTCGCTCGACCATATCGTTGAGGCTGTCGGCGGGTGACCAAAATCTCGTCGGAACGGATTGCGTCGATCGAGGGGCGCAAGCAGGAACTCGCCGACGCAATGGCGCGCCCCGACCTTTCGCCTGACGAATTCGTCAAGCTGTCGAAGGATTATGCGGCCATCGAACCAGTGGCGGCGGCGGCGCGCGAAGTGCGGCGCTTGCGCGCGGAGCTGGAGAGTCTGACCGCCATGACCCGCGATGCTGACGCGGACATGCGGGCAATGGCCGAGGAAGAGCTACACGAGATCGAGCGCAAGCTACCCGAAGCCGAACGCGCTCTTGCAGTGAAGCTGCTGCCGCGAGATGCGGCCGACGAGCGGGCGGCGATGCTCGAGGTTCGCGCCGGCACCGGCGGCGACGAGGCAGCGCTGTTCGCCGGCGACTTGCTGCGAATGTACCAGCGCTTTGCGGACGAGCAGGGATGGCGTTTCGAGCTTATCTCGGCCAGCGCATCCGAGGCCGGCGGCTACAAGGAGGCCATCGCCTCGATCAACGGCCGCGGCGTGTTCGCCAAGCTCAAGTTCGAAAGCGGCGTGCACCGGGTGCAGCGGGTCCCGGTTACCGAAGCGGGCGGCCGAATTCACACCTCGGCGGCGACGGTCGCGGTCCTTCCCGAGGCCGAGGACGTCGACGTCCAGATCGAGGACAAGGACCTGCGCATCGACGTCTATCGATCGTCGGGCCCTGGCGGGCAGTCGGTCAACACGACCGACAGCGCGGTCAGGATCACGCACCTCCCGACCGGGCTCGTCGTGATCCAGCAGGACGAAAAATCGCAGCACAAGAACAAGGCGAAGGCACTGAAGGTGCTTCGCACCCGCCTGTTCGAGCTCGAGCGAGAGCGGCTTGCGAGCGAGCGGGCCGGAGCGCGCAAGTCGATGGTCGGCTCGGGCGACCGGTCGGAGCGGATCCGAACCTACAATTTCCCGCAGGGGCGGGTTACCGATCACCGGATCAACCTGACACTCCACAAGCTCGGGCAAATCCTCGAAGGGCCAGGCCTCGGCGAATTGGTTGTTGCGCTCATCGCCGAGGACGAAGCGCAAAGGCTCGCGGGCCTGGACGATGCTTGACTCCGCTCCGCCTGAGCGGAGTGGATCCGAGCATTGAAGCCGCTCGCCCGAGCGCTCGCCGATGCCACTCGCCAGCTTTCCCAGACGAGCGACACCCCGCGTCTCGACGCCGAGCTGCTGATGGCGGAATCGCTTCACATCGACCGCGATCGCCTCATCCTCAATCCGCCCGACCGCGATCCCCCCAAGCGCTTCTGGACGATGGTGAAGCGGCGGCTGAAGGGAGAGCCGGTCGCCTACATCACCGGCCGGCGCGCCTTCTGGAACATCGAGCTCCACGTCGGTCCCGGAGTGCTCGTGCCGAGGCCGGACAGCGAGGTGCTGATTGCGTCGGCGATCGAGCATTTCAGCGGCTCGCCCGATCGGCCGAGGCGTATCCTCGATCTCGGCACCGGGCCGGGGACGCTGCTCCTCGCCGCGCTGGACCTGTGGCCGGAAGCAACCGGCCTTGGCGTGGATTCATCGCGCAAGGCCCTGTCCTATGCGTCGGCCAACTCGCGGCGGCTGGGCTTCGAAAAGCGCGCAAGGTTCAAGATCGGCGACTGGGCGACCGGCATCGACGAACAGTTCGACCTTGTCCTGTGCAACCCGCCCTATGTCGCCGAGGACGAGCCACTCGGGCCGGGTGTCGTGGAGCACGAGCCCGAAGAGGCCTTGTTCGCAGGTCCCGAGGGACTGGACTCTATTCGCCGCTTGGCTCCCGAATTTCCCCGGCTACTCGCGCCCGGCGGCATTGCAGCGGTAGAAATCGGTCCCGAGCAGGGCAGTTCGGCAGTCGAGCTTCTCGAGCGGGACGGGCTGGCCGCTCGAATCGCCCAGGACCTTGGCGGGCGCGACCGGGCTGTCCTGCTGACGTGGGTCTAGAACAAATTCGCTTGGAATTGCGGCCAATCGCCACTACATCAGGTGTCAGGACCGGGTCCGCTCGTTGGCAATCACCTCGGCGCATTCCATCCTACCCCCGACGCAATCGGCCCGTTCGCGAAGCGCTTGGCGCGGACCGGAAGGACAAAAGCGGAGCTGCGCACAGGGCGCACTTCAGGTTAGCAAGGGACACGGGGGCGAACTTCTACAGATTAAGGAAGTCGGCATTTGATCAATAATCGACAGGGTGGCCGCAGGCGCGGCCGCGGGGGCCAGAGGGGCCAGAACCTCGGGGGTAACCGGCAGGACAACCGCCAGCGCGGCAATGCGGCGCAGCTGCTCGAGAAATACAAGAACATGGCGCGCGATGCGCAGCTCGCGGGCGACCGCGTGCAGAGCGAGTATTTCCTGCAGTTCGCGGAACATTATTTCCGCGTCCTCGACGAGAACCGCTCGCGCTTCGACGAGCCGCGCAACCAGCGGGGCGACGATTCTTCAGACGACAACGAAAACGACAACCAGGAAGAATCGGCAAGCGCTTCGGACCAGGACCGCGGCGACGGCGACAACCGCCGCAGCCGCTCTTCCGGCCGCGGCCGCCCGCAGCGCAACGGCGCCGAGACGAATGCCGATACGGAAGAGAATCATGAGCGCATCGCGGTGACAGCGCTTCCGCCGGCAATCGGCCGCGAGCCCGATGGCGAGGATGAGCCTGCGGCCAAGCCGAAGCGCCGCACTCGCAAGCCGCGCAATGATGGCGACGGAGCGGACATCGCGCCTGCCGCCTGACGTAAAAGCCAATCGAATTCAACGACGGCTCGCCAGCGATGGCGGGCCGTTTTCGTGTGCGCTTTATGCGATGACGTCGACCGACCGGGGGCGATGCTGCTCGTCGAGCGCGACGAAGGTGAACAGGCCTTCGGTGACCTTGATGTCGGTCTTGCCGCGATCTCGTGTCGCGACGACCTCGATCCTTACCCCCATCGACGTTCGGCCGACCCGCTCCACATGGGCGTAGACCGAAATCAGGTCGCGCACGTGGATCGGGGTGATGAACTTCATTCCCTCGATCGCAACCGTCGCAACC
>DATAKH010000093.1:0-2065 GCA_036261735.1 Sphingomicrobium sp. | reverse complement strand
ATGATTTTTCCTTCACTTGGGAGTTATTGGGGCGTTAGACCCCTTCCCCATTCAGCAACTGATAAGGAGCCGAGCGCTAGGATGTCCAGCATGGGTAGAGCGGCAATCTTCATTCCAATCCTGCTGGCATGTTCGGCTTCGGCATCGGCTAAAATTCCTGCGACAGTGGCCGATGCGGCGGCGACGTCATTAGCAAGCATTCCTGCGTCCATCCTGTCGCAAACGGCTGCTGCTGCAGCCACGGCGGCGACGGCAGGCCAGAATATCAACTCGACGATCGCCGAGTGGCGACGGCTTCGCCAGGGCGGCAACCTGAGTTTCGCCAATTATGCCCATTTCCTAAACTACAACCAGGACTGGCCCGCCGAGGCGGCGCTCCGGCGCGATGCGGAAAAGGCGATGCGCCCGGGCGAGAATGCGTCGCTGGTGCTCGGTTTCTACCGGCTCGAAAAGCCGAAGAGCGGCAATGGCTGGACACGCTATTCCGATGCCCTGAGCAATGCCGGCCGCGGGGCCGAGGCCATCACGGCTGCCAAACAAGCCTGGGCATCGAGCGACCTCAGCGCTGCGGACGAAGCCTATATTCTCGCCCGTTTCGGCGCGCATTTGACGACCGCCGACCACGACAAGCGCGTCGACGCGCTGCTGTTCGACAAGGATCCGACGGACGCGTCACGGCTGCTTGCCTGGACCAGCCCGATCCGCCGTCCCGCCTTCGCCGCCCGCATTGCGATGCAGTCGCGCGACCCCAACGCCGAGACATCGTTCCGCGCCGCGGCCCATCGGCTCGCCGCGGACTCCGGCCTGTTGATGGACCGGCTCCGCTACCTTCGCGACGGTGGCAACGAGAACATGGCCCGCCAGCTTGCGGCCCAGCCGCACCAGTTCACAGAGCGTCCCGCCGACCCGGAGCGGTGGTACGAGATGATGCTGATCCTGGCCAATGGAGCCGCGCAGGACCGGCAGTGGCAGCTCACCTACAATATCGCGCGCCAGCTCGACGATGCGTTGCCGCAAGGCGCCCAGCTGGCCGACCAATCCTATGGAATTCGCGACAATTACACGAGCCTCGCCTGGCTCGCCGGACGAACCGCCCTCGACCGGATCGGCAGTGCCAACAATGCTGTCGCGATGTTCTACCGCTACGCACAGGGCGGCAAGTCGCTGCAGGTCGCGACAAAGGGGTGGTATTGGGCAGGCCGCGCCGCCCTCGCGGCCGGGCGCCCCGCCGACGCCAGCGCCTATTTCCAGCGTGCCGCCGCTTATCCGGAGTTGTTCTACGGCCAGCTTGCCCTGGAACGGCTGGGCCGATCCGTTCCGGCGCCCGGTTACGCACATGCCGTCGCGCCGACCGATCCGACACGCGCCGCTTTTGCACAGAAGACGCTCGTCCAGGCCACTCGGGCGATGATGTACCGGGGCAGCGCAAACGAGCGGATGCAGTTCGTCCGCGCGCTTTCGGAATCGGTAAAGACTCCGGCCGAGCGGGCGCTCGCGATCGAACTGTCGCGGCAGCTTGGGCGGCAGGACCTCGCGGTGTGGGTCGCGCGGTCTTCGCGCAACGATGGCGACGCTTATTACGTCCGCGACGCCTTCCCGACGCTTCGAAGCACGCCGCGGACCAGCTGGTCGCTGGCGCACGGGATCACCCGCCAGGAAAGCTCCTTCGATCCCTATGCGATCAGCCACGCCGGCGCCCGGGGCATGATGCAGCTGATGCCGGGAACCGCGCGCGAGCAGGCGGGCAAGCTCGGCGTCGGCTACGACAGCAGCCGAATCCACGATCCCGATTATAACGTGATGCTCGGCTCGGCTTACTTCCAGCGGATGCTGAACACCTGGAACGGCAGCGTTCCGCTGGCGGTTGCAAGCTACAATGCGGGGCCAGGCAACGTTCGCAAGTGGATCAACGCGTATGGCGATCCGCGATCCGCAAGGGTCGACATGATCGGCTGGATCGAGGCGATCCCGTTCAGCGAGACCCGCGGCTACGTGCAGCGGGTGATCGAGAACAGCGTCGTCTACGACAGCATGAGGCCACAGCCGCAGAGCCGGACCGCGCTTC
>DATAKH010000087.1:0-12931 GCA_036261735.1 Sphingomicrobium sp. | reverse complement strand
GAAGGTCGGGGCGGGCAATCCGCTGCCGAAGGGCAGGCGCGTGTTCACGGCTGACACGAGCTACCGGATGCGCTCGCTTCTGCGGCTGGTGGTGACCGAAGGGACCGGCAAAAAGGCGAATGCGCCGGGCTACCGCGTCGGCGGCAAGACCGGCACCGCGCAGAAGCTAATCAACGGCCGCTACAGCCACTCGGTCAACGTCACCAGCTTCGCCGGTGTGTTCCCGATGGACGACCCGCGCTATGTCATCGTGGTGATGCTCGACGAACCCAAGGCCACGCCCGAAACCTACGGCTTCACGACCGCCGGCTGGAACGTCGCTCCGGTGGTCAGCAAGACCGTCAGCCGCATTGCGCCGATGCTCGGCGTGACCCCCGACCTGCACCGCGAGCCTGACATGTCCGAGGTCCTGCCTTACGTCCACCACGACAAGGAGCGCTGAATCGGTGCGCCTGTGCGATCTCGTGGACGTCGGCGATGATTCCGAAGTGACCGGCTTTGCGATCGACCACAGGAAGGTAACTCCGGGGAACGTGTTCGGAGCATTTCGCGGTGCGGTTTTCAACGGCGAGGATTTCATCCCTGACGCGGTCGAGCGCGGCGCCGTCGCCGTCGTCGCCTGCCCGGAAGCCAAGGTCGAGCGCGCGGTGCACCTTGCCGACGAGCGGCCGCGGCGGCTGTTCGCCCGGATGGCCTCGCAATATTTCGGCCCCTATCCTTCGACGGTGGTCGCGGTGACCGGCACCAACGGGAAGACGTCGACGGTCGAGATGACCCGGCAAATCTGGCGAATGCTCGGAGACCGGTCGGCGTCGATAGGTACTCTTGGGGTGACCACGTCGGATGACCAGGTTAAGACGGGGCTGACGACCCCGGACATCGTCACCTTCCTGAGCAATATGGCGGGCCTTAAGCGGATGGGAATCAGCCATGTCGCTTACGAAGCCTCGTCGCATGGGCTCGACCAGTATCGCGCCGAGGGGGTGCCGCTGGCGGCGGCGGCGTTCACCAATTTCAGCCGGGATCATCTCGACTATCATCCCGACATGGACTCCTATTTCGAAGCCAAGATGCGGCTTTTCGACGAGGTCACAGAGCCTGGGCGGGCGGCGGTTGTGTGGACCGACGACGCCAAATCGGACGAGGTGATCGAAAGGACGAAGCGGCGCGGGCTCGAGGTGCTTACGGTCGGGCGCAAGGGCAAGACCATCCGGCTCGTCGAGCAGGTGCCGACGCCGCTTGGGCAGACCTTGCAGATCGAGCACGGCGGCAAGCCGCACCGCCTCGCCATGCCGCTGATCGGCGCCTACCAGGCTTCGAACGTTCTGACGGCTGCGGCGCTGGTGCTTGCCACCGGCGGTGAGTGGAACGCCATCTTTTCGGCGATGGGACGCGTGGCGCCGGTTCGCGGGCGGCTCGAGCGGGCGGTGATCAGCCGCGCCGGAGCGCCGGTCTATGTCGATTACGCGCACACGCCCGACGCGCTGGAAGCGGCGATCAACGCGCTTCGCCCGCACGTGGAGGGGAAGCTGATCACCGTGTTCGGCGCCGGCGGCGACCGCGACCAGGGCAAGAGAGCGCCGATGGGCGAGGTGGCGGCGCGGCTTTCGGACGTGGTGATCGTCACCGACGACAATCCGCGCGGCGAGGACCCGGCGACGATCCGGGGCGACATCATCGCCGGAGCGCCGGATGCGATAGAGGTCGCCGGCCGCAAGGATGCCATCGCCCGGGCGCTTGAAATGGCGGGGCAGGGCGACATCGTCCTGCTCGCCGGAAAGGGCCATGAGACCGGGCAGATCGTCGGCAACCGAGTGCTCCCGTTTGACGACGCACTGGTTGCCCGGGAGTGCGCGGTATGAGCGTGCTGTGGACGTCCGGCGAGATCGCGGGCGCCACCGGCGGAACCGCAAGCGGCGAGTTCGAAGTCACGGGAGTGACGTTCGACAGCCGCGAAGTCGGCCCCGGCGACCTGTTCATCGCCATGCCGGGCACGATCCACGACGGCCACGAGTTCGTTCCGCAGGCGATCGCTTCGGGGGCGGCGGGGCTGATCGTTTCCCGACCCGTCGATCGCCCGCACGTACTTGTCGAGGACACGGAAAAGGCGCTCCAGGACCTCGGCCGCGCCGCTCGCGAGCGCTCGGGCGCGATCATCATCGGCGTCACCGGCTCGGTCGGCAAGACGAGCACAAAGGAGGCGCTGTTCGCGGCGCTCGACCGGTGGCGGCCGGGCAAAGTTCACCGCTCGGTCAAGAGCTATAACAACCACACTGGGGTGCCTCTGTCGCTGGCGCGGATGCCGCGCGATGCCGAAGCCGCGGTGCTCGAAATGGGGATGAACAACCCGGGCGAGATCGCCGCCCTGACTGCAATGGTGCGGCCGAACGTGGCGCTGATCACCGCCATCGCCCCCGCGCATATCGAAAACCTCGGTTCCGAAGAGGCGATCGCCGACGCCAAGGCGGAAATCTTCGCTGGTCTGGAGCCTGACGGGATCGCGATCATCCCCAACGATACGCCGCATCGCGATCGGCTCCTCCGGGCTGCGCGCCGCTATGCGGACCGGATCGTTACCTTTGGAAGCGGCGATGCCGACGTCCACGCGGTCCACGCGGTGCGCGCCGACAATGGCGGGAGCCTGATCACCGCGGCGCTCCTGGGCAGCGACGTCACCTTCACCATTTCCCAGCGCGGCGAGCATTGGGTGTCGAACGCTCTCGCGGTCCTCGCCGCGGTCGAGGCAGTCGGCGGCGACGTCGCGCTGGCCGGGCTTGCGCTGGCCGATCTTGGCGGCCTCAAGGGCCGCGGCCGCCGCCACCAGCTGCGCGCCGACGGCGGCGAGGCGCTGCTGATCGACGAGAGCTACAACGCCAATCCCGCGTCCATGGCGGCGACCTTGAAGAGCCTCGGCGCCGAAACCGGGGTCGAGCGGCGGATCGCGGTCCTCGGCCCGATGCGCGAGCTCGGCGAGCATAGCGACAGCCTCCACGCCGCGCTGGCGCCCGCGGTCGTCGAAGCCAAGGTGGACGAACTGATCCTGGTCGGCGAGGACATGCGCCCGCTCGACGAAGCGCTTCGTGGACAAGTGCACGTCACGCGGGTAGCCGATGCCGCCGCGGCCGCCGATGCGGTATCGAAACTGCTCAGGCCCGGGGACGCGATTCTCGTCAAGGCGTCCAATTCGGTCGGGCTTGCCGGAGTGATCGATAGGCTCACCAAGGAAGTCGCAGAATGCTCTACCTGATCGCCCAGCAGCTCGACTTTCCGGGAATTCTCAACCTCATCCGCTATTTGAGCTTCCGCGCCGGCGCGGCGAGCGCGACCGCGCTTCTGATCGGGCTGATCCTCGGTCCCTGGTTCATCTCCCAGCTTCGGGTCCGCCAGCGCAAGGGGCAGCCTATCCGCGCGGAAGGGCCGCAGAGCCATCTCGCCAAGGTCGGCACTCCGACGATGGGCGGCCTGCTGATCCTGATCGCGGTAACGGTGTCGGCACTGCTGTGGATGCGCGTCGAAAGCGTCTACGTCTGGGGCTGCCTGCTGGTGACTGCCGGCTTCGGCCTGATCGGGTTCCTCGACGATTACGACAAGGTGAAGAAGGCGCATCATGCCGGCCTGTCCGGAAAGACCAGGCTCGCGCTGGAATTCCTGATCGCCGGATTCGCGACATGGCTTATGGTCCGGCACAGCGGCACTTTGCTCCACATCCCGTTCGTCAAGGAACCGGTTGCCGACCTCGGCTGGTTCTACATAGTCTTCGGCGCCTTCGTGATCGTGTCGTTCGGAAACGCGGTGAACCTGACCGACGGCCTCGACGGGCTCGCCTCTATGCCCGTGATCATCGCCAGCCTGACATTCCTGCTGATCACCTATCTCGTGGGTAACGCGCGCTATTCGGAATATCTCGGGATCCCGCACGTCCCGGCAGCGGGCGACCTGACGGTGCTGTGCATGGCGATCGTCGGGGCGACCCTGGCCTTCCTGTGGTTCAACGCGCCGCCGGCGGCCGTCTTCATGGGCGACACCGGAAGCCTCGCGCTGGGCGGCGCGCTCGGGGCAATCGCGGTCGCCACCCATCACGAATTCGTGCTGGCGATTGTCGGCGGCCTGTTCGTCGTCGAGGCGCTCAGCGTCGTCATCCAGGTGGCGGTTTACAAGCGAACGGGGAAACGCGTTTTCCTGATGGCCCCGATCCACCATCATTTCGAGCATATCGGCTGGTCGGAGCCGACCATCGTAATCCGCTTCTGGATAGTCAGCTTCGTGCTCGCCCTGGCGGGGCTGAGCACTCTGAAGCTGCGGTGATCACGGCGCGCGCCTTCGCGGGCAAGCATTACGCCGTTTACGGCCTCGCGCGGTCGGGGATTGCGACTGTTGAAGCGCTGCTCGCCAGCGGGGCGAAGGTGACGGCGTGGGATGGGAAGGAGGAGGCGCGGGCGAACGCGCCCGCGCGCGCCGATATCGCAAATCTAGACGAAGCCGACCTCACCCAGTTCGACTCCCTCGTCGTTACGCCCGGCCTGCCGCTCAACCGCCATCCGATTGCGCAGCGCGCGCGCGACGCCGGCGTCGAAATCATCGGCGACATCGAGCTGTTCGCTCGTGCCCGGCCCGAACTTCCGCCGCACAAGGTGGTCGGAATCACCGGCACCAACGGCAAGTCGACGACCACCGCGCTCGTCCACCACATCCTCAAGACCGCGGGCGTGCCGACGACGATGGGCGGCAATATCGGTCTCCCGATCCTCGCCCAGGACACGCTGGCCGAAGGCGGCGTCTATGTGCTGGAGCTGTCGAGCTACCAGATCGACCTGACGCAGAGCCTGGACTGCGACGTCGCGGTGCTCCTCAACATCACGCCCGACCATCTCGACCGGTACGAGAGCTTCGAGGCCTATGTGGCGTCGAAGGCACGGCTGTTCGACATGCAATCCCAGGGACACATGGCGATTTTCGTTTCGGAGGATGAGGCGGCTGCGCGGATTGATCGCGATGTGCGGGCAAAACGCAAGATGACGGAAGGTCAGTTCGCAGGCTGGTCGTTAGGTGTCGGCACTGTCGATGCCTCCGGACAGCTCGATCAAGCCCACTGGGCGGCACTTCAGGGCCCACACAATAAGCTGAACGTGCTGGCAGCCAAGAGTGTTATCGCCAGCCTATTCGAGCACTGGAGCGAATGCCCGCCGTCGCTGGTCGAGCAGGCCCTCCGAACCTACCCCGGCCTGCCGCACCGGATGGAGCGGGTGCGCGAGAAAAATGGGGTGCTGTTCGTCAACGACAGCAAGGCGACCAACCCCACCGCGACCGCGCCGGCGCTCGCCGCGTTCGAGTCCATTCGCTGGATCCTCGGCGGGCAGGCGAAAACCGACAATCTCGATGAATGCGCGCCGCATTTCAGGCACGTCCGCTCCGCCTACACGATCGGCGAGGCCGCGGAGCTGTTCGAGCGCCTGCTGAGCCCGCACATGCCCGTGAAAAATTGTGGAAAACTTGACGAGGCGGTGCGGCAGGCCGCGCAAGACGCGAAGCCGGGTGATACCGTCCTGCTGTCGCCGGCCTGCGCGAGCTTCGACCAGTTCCGGGACTTCGAGGACCGCGGCGACCAATTCCGCGAGCTGGTGAGGGCATTATGACGGGGCTGATTTCCGACAGGCTGAGGGCGAAAATCACCGTCGACGCCAACCGCTACGGCCGCTCCGACCGGTCGCCGGCGGCGCGCTGGTTCTGGGAAATTGACCGCGTCCTGCTCCTGCTCGTCGCGGTGCTGATCGGGATCGGCCTCATCGCGGTCGCCGCCGCGTCGCCCGCAGCCGCGGTTCGCTATTCGGGCGGCAGCGTCCAGATCCCCGAGCTCTATTATTTCTACCGGCAGATCGCCTGGATCGCCGTCGGCGTACCGGTGATGATCGGAATCTCGATGCTGTCGCGCGAGCGGGCGCGGCGCTTCTCGCTGTTCGGCGCTGCCTTTTTCTTCGTCCTTCTGGCCTTCGTCCCGGTCATCGGCCCCGAAATCAACGGCGCCCGCCGCTGGATCGACATCGGCGTCGGCCAGCTCCAGCCGTCGGAGTTTCTGAAGCCGTTCTTCGTCGTTGCCATCGCCTGGCTGCTGAGCCTCCGCGAGAGCGACAAGTCGCTTCCGGTCTACCTCATCTCCGCTGTGGTCACCGGGGCGGTAGCCTTCTTCCTGATGAAGCAGCCGGACTTCGGATCGACGATCATTTTCGTCGTCGTCTGGGTCGCGCTGCTCGCGTTGGCGGGCGTTTCGCTTCGCGTTCTTGGCGGACTTGCGGCCGCGGGCATCATCGGCGTGGTCCTCGCCTATTTCTTCTACGATGTCGCGACCCAGCGCATCGACGGCTTCCTGTTCGGCGAGGGCGACACCTTCCAGACCGACAATGCGATGCGCACGCTAACCGCCGGCGGACTGTTCGGGATGGGGCCGGGCGCGGGGACCCGCAAGTTCGGGCTTCCCGAGCCGCACACCGATTACATCTTCTCGGTCATCGGCGAGGAATTCGGCCTCATCGCCTGCCTCGCCATCGGCCTGCTCTACCTGACCATCGTCGCCAGGGTGCTGGTCAAGCTGCTCGACGAGGATTCGCCGTTCGCGATTCTCGCCGGCGCCGGGCTGGTGCTCCAGTTCGGGCTGCAGGCGCTGATCAACATGGCGGTCAACGTGCAGATCGCTCCGTCCAAGGGCATGACGCTGCCGTTCATCAGCTATGGCGGTTCATCGATGCTGGCGCTTTCGATCGGAATGGGGCTGCTACTCGCATTCACTCGCCGCAACCCGTATCTGACGCGCTCACCCTATGTCGTGAACTGGAGCCGAGAGACCCAGCAAGGCTGATGGCGCGCATGAACTTCGTCCTCGCTGCCGGAGGAACCGGCGGGCACATGGTCCCGGCGCACGCACTCGCCGTGGAGCTGACCGCGCGCGGCCATGGCGTGCTGGTGATCACCGACGAACGCGGAGCGAAAATACCCGGGCTGTTCGAAAAGATCGCGGTTCATGTCCTCCCGGCCGGAAGGCTGGGCCGCAACCCCCTGACTCTGCTCAAGGCTGCGGGCGCGGTGCTTGCCGGGCGCTATGAGGCGAAGACCATCTATCGTGAGCACCGGCCCGACGCGGTGGTCGGCTTCGGCGGCTATCCGGCCTTCCCCGCGCTACTCGCTGCCAGCGCGATGCGAATCCCGACTGTGCTCCACGAGCAGAACGGGGTGATGGGGCGTGTGAACCGGCTCCTCGCCGGCCGGGCGACCGCGATCGGCACAGCTTTTTCGGAGATCGACCGTCTGAAGCCGCGCTATCGCGACAAGGTCGTGCTGGTCGGCAACCCCGTGCGCGACGCGATCGTCAAGGTCGGGGAGATGCCGTTCCCGCCGTTCGACGACACCGCGCCGCTCAAGATCCTCGTCACCGGCGGAAGCCAGGGCGCAAGCATACTCGGGCAGGTTGTACCGGACGGGCTGGGGATGCTCGATGCGGCGCTCCGCCACCGGCTGCAGGTCGTGCAGCAATGCCGGCCGGACGACATCGACGACATCCGCGCGCGCTATGCAGATATGGAAATCCCGGCCGAGCTGATGACCTACATACTAGACATGCCGCAAAAGCTCGCCGAGGCGCATTTGGTGATCGGCCGGGCCGGGGCCTCGACGATCGCCGAGCTGACCGCAGCCGGCCGTCCGGCGATCCTAATCCCGTTTGGAGCGGCGACCGACGACCATCAGACGGCGAACGCGCGCGAGATGGTGAAAGCCGGCGGCGCCCGGGCGATCCCGCAGGACGAGTTCACGCCCGAAGCGCTGGCCCGGCAGATCGAGACCATCGCGGGCGATCCCAACGCGCTCGCCAACGCGGCTGCGCGGTCGCTGTCGGTCGGCCGCCCCAATGCCGCCGGCGACCTTGCCGACCTCGTCGAGCGGGTCGGCGGCGGCCTGTCGCCGCTTCCCGTCGGTCTCGAACCGCGAAAGGTCACGGCATACGCGGGACCCGGGGTGCCGGCATGAAAGCGTTGGGGACCGATATCGGCACCATCCATTTCGTCGGAATTGGCGGCATCGGGATGTCCGGAATCGCCGAGGTGATGCACCAGCTCGGCTATACGGTCCAAGGCTCCGACCAGTCTGATTCCTACGTGGTCGAGAAGCTTCGCAAGGCCGGGATCCACGTCGCCATCGGCCACAGCGCCGACAATCTCGGCGACGCCGCGGTCGTCGTTACGTCGACCGCAATCTCGCGCGGCAATCCGGAAGTCGAGGCCGCGATCGAGCGGCGGCTGCCGCTCGTCAGGCGCTCGGAAATGCTCGCCGAGTTGATGCGGATGCAAAAGACCATCGCGGTCGCCGGAACCCACGGCAAGACGACGACGACCTCGATGGTGGCGGCGATGCTCGATGCCGGCGGGATGGACCCGACCGTGATCAACGGCGGGATCATCAACCGCTACGGCTCCAACGCGCGGCTCGGCAAGAGCGACTGGATGGTGGTCGAAGCCGACGAGAGCGACGGCAGCTTCCTTCGGCTCGACGGCACCATCGCGGTCGTGACCAACATCGATCCCGAGCATCTCGAGCATTGGGGTAGCTTCGACGAGGTGAAGCGCGCCTTTTGCGAGTTCATCGAGAACGTACCCTTCTACGGGCTGGCGGTGCTGTGCATCGACCATCCCGAAGTGCAGAGCATCCTCGGCCGGGTCCAGGACCGGCGGATCGTCACCTATGGCTTCTCCGCGCTCGCCGACCTGCGCGCCGAGAATGTCGAGCCGGACGGGCTTGGAAGCCGCTTCGATGCGGTAGTGTTCGAGCGCGACGGCGAGCGGCGGACGATATCTGGAATCCACGTTCCGATGCCGGGCCGGCACAATGTCCAGAATGCGCTGGCCGCGGTCGCGGTCGCGCTCGAGCTTGGAATCCCCGATGAGAAGATCGTCACCGGCTTCGAGCGATTCGAAGGGGTCAAGCGGCGCTTCACCAAGGCTGGCGAAATCGACGGCGCGACGATCATCGACGACTATGCCCATCATCCGGTAGAGATTCGGGCGGTTCTTTCGGCGGCTCGCGAAACCACCGAGGGCAGGGTGATCGCGGTGATGCAGCCCCACCGCTATACTCGGCTCGGCGCGCTGATGGACGACTTCCAAGGCGCGTTCAACGACGCCGACATGGTGTTCATCGCGCCCGTCTATGCCGCCAATGAGGAGCCGATCGAGGGCGTGGATTCCGAGGCCCTGGCCGAAGGCCTTCGCGCCCACGGTCACCGAATGGTGAAGGCGGTTTCCGGTCCCGACGACCTCGCTCACTCGCTCCGCGACATTGCCGCCGAGGGCGACACGATTATCTGCATGGGCGCCGGCGACATCACCAAATGGGCGACCGGGCTCGCTGATGGGATCGCCAACGCGAGGACCAGCAAGTGAGCGGCGCCGACCAGCTGTCGCTGCCGAGCCTGGAAGGCGCCATCGAGCCGGGAGGAAGCCTTGCCGACTTCATCTGGTTCCGCACCGGCGGGCCTGCCGAATGGCTCGCCAGGCCCAGGGACGAGGCCGATCTGTCGCGCTTCCTGTCCGAGCTGGACGAGGACGTTCCAGTCACACCGATCGGAGTCGGCTCCAACCTCATCGTCCGCGACGGCGGCGTAGAGGGCGTGGTTGTTCGGCTCCCCAAAAGTTTCTCCAAAACAACAGTTGAGCCAGGAAACAGAATTAGGGCCGGAGGCGGGGCGATGGGGATAACCGTCGCTTCGGCAGCTCGAGACGCCGGGGTCGCCGGGCTCGAATTCCTGCGCGGAATCCCCGGCACTACAGGCGGCGCTGTGCGGATGAACGCCGGCGCTTACGGGCGCGAGGTGAAGGATGTGCTCGTCGAGGCGCGGCTGGTGCTTCGCGACGGTTCGATCGAAACCTGGCCTGCCGAGAAGTTCGGCTACACCTACCGCCACAGCGAGCTGCCCGCCGGCGCCGTGGTCGTCGAGGCGCTGTTTCAGGGCGAGGCCGGCGACCCCGAGGTCATCGGCGCTGAGATGGACCGGATCGCCGCCGAGCGCGAAGCCTCGCAGCCGCTTCGAAGCCGCACCGGAGGCTCGACGTTCAAGAACCCGCCGGGCCACAAGGCCTGGGCGCTGATCGATTCCGCCGGCTGCCGGGGCTTGAGGATCGGAGACGCGCAAGTTTCGGAAAAACATTGCAATTTCCTCCTCAACCTAGGCAACGCGACGAGCGCTGAAATCGAGGACTTGGGCGAGGAGGTGCGGCGCCGGGTGATGGCGAAGACCAACATCCTGCTCGAGTGGGAAATTCAGCGAATCGGGAGTTACGAGTGAACCGCGATCTCCATGTCGTCGTGCTGATGGGCGGCTGGTCGGCCGAGCGCGACGTGTCGCTGTCCAGCGGTCGCGGAATCGTCGAGGCGCTGCGCGGCAACGACTGGACCCGGGTCACCGAGCTCGACATGGACCGTGATGTCGCCCAGCGGCTCGCCGAGCTTAACCCCGACGTCGTGTTCAACGCGCTCCACGGGACGCCCGGCGAGGACGGCAGCGTCCAGGGGATGATGGACCTGATGGGTCTCAAATATACCCATAGCGGCCTCGAAACCTCGGTCATCGCGATCGACAAGGAGCTCACGAAGATGGTGCTCGTCCCGCATGGCATCCGGATGCCGGAGGGGCGGATCGTGGCTAGCGAAAGCCTGTTCCGAGAGGACCCGCTGCCGCGGCCCTATGTACTCAAGCCCGCCAACGAAGGCTCGTCGGTCGGAGTCGCAATCGTCACCGAGGACGGCAATTACGGATCGCCGATCGGGCGCGACGTCGAAGGCCCATGGCAGCATTTCGAGCGCTTGCTTGCCGAGCCGTTCATCCGCGGGCGCGAGCTCACCGTTTCGGTGCTCGGAGACGAGGCGCTTGGAGTGACCGAGCTTAAGCCGGTCGCCGGCTTCTACGATTACGACGCCAAATATACCGACGGGCTCACAGAGCATGTCTGCCCCGCCGAAGTGCCGGAAGGCATTGCGGGAGCAATGATGGACATGGCGCTCCGCGCTCACCGGCTGCTCGGCTGCAAAGGCGCGTCGCGCTCCGACTTCCGCTGGGACGATGAGCGCGGCGAAGAGGGAATTTACCTGCTCGAAGTCAACACCCAGCCCGGAATGACTCCGCTCAGCCTGGTCCCGGAGCAGGCGAAGCAGCGCGGCATTTCCTACGCCCAGCTCGTGGAGACCTTGATCGCCGAGGCGCTTCGATGACCGCAGCGCGGGTCAGGCGCGGTTCCTCGGGGCGGTCGCGAAAGGCGACTCCGCGCCCGGCCAAGTCGGCAAAGCGGCTGCCCGGCGATGGGACTCGGGCGAGCCGCTGGGCGACGATCGCATTCGGCCTGTTCCTCGCGCTCATTGCCGCGGTCACACTCGTCGCGCTGGACATTCCGGCGCGGGCGATGACTGCTGCCGGCGAGGCGATCGGACGCGCCGGATTCACCGTCAAGCGCGTCGATGTGGTCGGAATCCGCCACCTCGACAGCGCCACGGTCTATCGGATCGCGCTCGACCAGCGCTCGATGGCAATGCCGCTGGTCGACGTCCAGGGAGTGCGCGAGCGCCTGCTGCGCTATGGATGGGTGAAGGATGCGCGGGTATCGCGCCGGCTTCCCGACACGCTCGTTGTCGATATCGTCGAGCGCCAGCCCGCGGCGTTGTGGCAGGACCGCGATCGGCTCGCGCTCATCGATTCCGACGGGGTGGTGATCGACCGGGTCTCGGTCACCGAGATGCCGGACCTGCCGCTGCTCATCGGCCCCGGAGCCAACGTCCGCTCGCGCGACCTCGACCGCCTTCTCGACCTCGCGCCGACAATCAAGCCCCAGCTTGTCTCCGCCGTCTGGGTCGGGGGCCGCCGCTGGGATCTCAATCTGCAGACTGGCGAGACGATTGCTTTGCCTGAAGGAGAGGAAGCGGCAAGCGCCGCGCTGACGAAGTTCGCGGAGCTCGACAAGTCGACCGGCCTCCTCGGCCGTGGCTTGCTGCGCTTCGACCTCAGGCTTCCCGGCAAGATGATCGTCCGTCTTCCAAACGCTGCGGGCGAGTCTGCCCCTGCAACGCCGAAGGACTGACGCCTTTGGCCGCGACGACCGACCAGCCGCTGATCGCCGCCCTCGATATCGGCTCATCGAAGGTCAGCGCCCTGATTGCGACGCGCGACGCCGAGGACCGGCTTCGCGTCCTCGGAACCGGCCAGCGCGAAAGCCGCGGAGTCAAGCGCGGCTACATCACCGACATCGAGAAGAGCGAGTTCGCCGTCCGCGAAGCGGTCGAGCTTGCCGAGCGCATGTCGGGGGTGACGATCGATGACGTGTGGGCAAGCTATTGCGCCGGCGGGCTAATCAGCGACGTCGCCAATGTCGAGGTCGAGCTCGGTGGCCACCAGGTGGAACAGTCGGACATCGCCGAGCTTCTCGCCGCAGGACGGTCGGCGCTCGACCGCGGTAACAAGATGGTGCTCCACGCGCACCCGGCGCTCTACACGATCGACGGTGCGCAGGAAGTGCAGCAGCCGATCGGGCTTCACGCCGACCGGCTCGGAGTCGATATCCACGTCATCGCCGCCGACCCGGCGCCGCTTCGCAACATCGACTATATCATCCGCGCTGCCCACCTCGGCGTCAAAGCCATTGTCGCTTCGCCGATTGCCTCCGGCCTCGCCTGCCTGACCGAGGAGGAGCGGGATCTCGGAGTTGCCCTCGTCGAGCTCGGAGCCGGCGTGACGAACGTGTCGATCCACTTCGGCGGAATCCTCGTCGGGCTTCACTCTATCCCGCTCGGCGCCAAGGACATCAGCGACGACATTGCAGCGACTTTCGGGGTTAACCGCCGCGACGCGGAGCGGCTCAAATGCTTCTACGGCTCGGCAATGATGAGCCCGCGCGACAATCACGCG
>DATAKH010000070.1:0-4963 GCA_036261735.1 Sphingomicrobium sp. | reverse complement strand
GCTCGCCCGCGACCACTTTCGTCTGCAGCACGTGGAGCTTGCCCAGAGGCTTCGTCGTGTCCTCAACTTCGCCCTGGAACCCTTTGAGTGTAGTTAGTTTTCCGGCGTCTCCAACCTGGCCGCCGCTTTCGCCGTAAAACGGCGTCTGGTTGAGCAGGACCTGCACCGTCTCGCCCACTTCCGCGGCCTCCACCTTCGACCCGTCCTTGACGATCGCCAGCACGACGCCTTCGCCCTCGTCGCCCGAATAGCCGGTGAACTCGGTGCTTCCGAACTGCTCGGCGAGGTCGAACCACAATTCGTCGGACGTCTTGTCTCCCGAGCCCTTCCACGCTGCGCGAGCGGCCGCCTTCTGCTTCGCCATTGCAGCGTCAAAGCCTTCACGGTCGACCTGCAGCCCGCGTGCTCTAAGCGCGTCCTCGGTGAGGTCGTAGGGAAAGCCATAGGTATCGTAGAGCTTGAAAGCAGTCTCGCCGGCCAGCGTAGCACCCTCGGCCAGGTCGACGGCCGCTTCGTCGAGCAGCTTGAGGCCGGTCGCCAGCGTCTGCCGGAACCGCGTTTCCTCTTGCTGAAGCGTCGCCTCGAGCAGCGGCTGCGCCCGCACCAGTTCGGGAAAGGTCGCGCCCATTTCGGCGACCAGCGCAGGTACCAGCCGGTACATCAGCGGGTCCTTGGCGCCGAGAAGGTGCGCGTGGCGCATGGCCCGCCGCATAATTCGGCGGAGAACATAGCCCCTGCCCTCGTTCGCGGGCAGGACTCCGTCGGCGACGAGGAAACCCGACGCGCGCAAATGGTCGGCGATGACCCGGTGGCTGGCCTTGTTTTCGCCTTCCGCCTTGGTGTGGGTCAGATCCTCGCTCGCCTCGATCAGCGATCGGAAGATGTCGATATCGTAGTTGGACCGCTTCCCCTGAAGCACGGAGGCCATCCGCTCCAGGCCCATTCCGGTGTCGATGCTCTTGCTCGGAAGCTCGGAGACGATCTCGCCCGCCGCCTGCTCGAACTGCATGAAAACGAGGTTCCAGATCTCGGTGAACCGCTCGCCGTCCTGATCGGGAGAGCCCGGCGGGCCGCCGGGTACGTCGTCGCCATAATCGTAGAAGATTTCCGAACAGGGACCGCAGGGACCATCGTCGCCCATCGCCCAGAAATTGTCCTTGGTCGCGATCTTGATGATGCGGCTTTCGGGCAATCCCGCGATTTTCTTCCACAGGCCGAACGCCTCGTCGTCGGTGTGATAGACGGTGACGGTCAGCCTATCGGGGTCGATCCCCCATTCCTTCGTGACGAGGTTCCACGCCAGCTCGATCGCGCGATCCTTGAAATAATCGCCAAACGAGAAATTGCCGAGCATTTCGAAGAAGGTGTGGTGCCGCTCGGTGTAGCCGACATTGTCGAGGTCGTTATGCTTGCCGCCGGCGCGCACGCACTTCTGCGAGCTCGTCGCCTGGCTGTACGGCCGCGTCTCGAGTCCGGTGAAGACGTTCTTGAACGGCACCATCCCGGCGTTGACGAACATCAAGGTCGGGTCGTTGTGCGGCACCAGCGGCGCCGAGGGCACCGGAGCGTGTCCGTTCTTCTCGAAAAATTCGAGGAAGGAGCGGCGGATGTCGTTGGTCGAGGTCATTTGCCATCGATGTAAATGCCCTGCTGCACTGCGGCAAGGACGGCGCTAGACATCGCCAATGGCAAAACGCTCCAGACCCGCAATCCCGACCTACAAGCGCCAGCGCAAGCGCGGGCCGATCGCGCGCCTGCTTGGCTGGATCATCCGGATCATCCTCGCCTTCATAGTGCTGTCTCTACTGTGGGTGCTCGCCTATCGTTTCATCAATCCGCCGGTCACCGCGACCATGTTGGGCGACGTATTTGCCGGCCGAGGCGCGACTCGCGACTGGATGCCTATCACCAGGATCGACCGCGATATGGTCCGCGCCGCGATCGCGGCAGAGGACAGCAAGTTTTGCCAGCACAACGGCTTCGACATGGAGGCCATCGAAAATGCGATGAAGCGGAACGCCAGCGGCGGTCGCATCCGCGGCGGCTCCACGATCAGCCAGCAGACAGCGAAGAATGCGTTCCTCTGGCAAGGCGGCGGCTATGCTCGAAAGGGGCTGGAGGCCTGGTTCACTTTCCTGATGGAGGGAATGTACCCGAAGCGGAGGATCATGGAGCTGTACCTGAACCTCGCCGAGACCGGCATCGGCACTTACGGGGTCAACGCCGGTTCGCAGCGCTATTTCGGCCATGACGCAAACGCGATGACCGCTACCGAAGCGGCACGGATCGCAGCCGTACTGCCGCTGCCGAAGAAGCGCGGGGCAGTCGCTCCCAAAGGCTTCACCCGTCGCTACGGTAGCACCATCGCCGCGCGAATCGGAGTGGTCGGGCGCGATGGCCTCGACTCCTGCGTCTACCAGGGCATCACGGCGCCGGCAGCCAAGGCGCCGCCCAAGGTCACGACCAGGCAACGCCCGCAACCAGGCGAGGAATATGAGACGGCAAGGACGCCACCAGCGCCCTCCCTGGAGAACGTCGTCCAGGAGTTTCCGCCAGCCGATCCTTTGACCGTGAACGAAGCAGCGCCCCCTCCGCCCGCACCCGCAAACGCGGTGGTGCAGCCGCCGGAGCAGCCGTCGAACAGCATCTGACGACGCGGCAAACGGTTGCCTGCAAGCGCCTCGCGACAGGAACGTGCCCCCTGCCATGACCGTTGAATCGGCAACCAGGTCAAGGAGGATTGCGATGGCTACGAGTACTCAAAGCCGAAATTCGAACAAAAGCCGCAGCCGCGAAAGCAAGAGCGCTTTTTCGTGGAGCGACAATGCCGGCCCGCTGATCGGCGCCGCTCTCGCCGGAGCAGCATTCGGCTTTGCCGCCAATATTGGCCGCAAGCTCGCGATGCAGGGCATGGAGGCGGCTGCCGGGGACTGGGACGAGATGCTGAAGAAGGACCACGACGAGATCCTTAAAGTCCTCGACCAGATGCTGGCGACGGATTCGACGCAGACGTGGAAGCGCTCGGCCTATCTGATGAAGCTGTCGCACAAGCTCGACAAGCATAGCTACGAAGAGGAAACGGTCGTCTATCCCGCGCTTCGCGAGGACAATGACAAGGTCGAGGCCGACCAGCTCGACACCGAGCACGGCGAGGTCAAGACGCTCATGTTCGAGCTCAAGCAGATGAAGGCGGTCTCCCCCGACTGGCTTGAGAAAGTTCGCGAGCTGCGCGCCTCTCTGTCGGCGCACATGAAGATGGAAGAGAATGAAGTCTTCCCGCGCCTCAAGAACGATCTGGACGAGGAGAAGAACGCCAAGGTCACCGCGATGGTGAACAAGGCCGGATTCATGATGGCGTGACGCGGTCTTGCCATGCCTTCGGGCATGGCAAGCTGCGGCAGACCTCACCCGACCAGCGCCAGCCTCGGCGGTTCCTGGACCGACAGGTCCACGCGGCCGTCCCCAGCGATGCGTTCAAGCCTTGCGGCCAGTTCGGCGTCGAGTTCGAAATCGCGGCCGGCAAGCACGGTTGCTTCACCACCGTCCTTAAGTGACAGGTTGAGGCGGACCGCGCCGGTCCCGCCGCGGCAGCGCGCGAGCTCGGCGGCAACTTGCGGCATTCGATCGCCATCTTGCAGCGATATCGTCATCAACAGCCGAGTCCGCTTGGCCAAGGACTCCAATGGCTGGAAGCGCTTCACCGCTGCTCGCGGCGTATCGTCGCCTGAGCGCCGGTCAAGCTCGACACTCAGCAGGCCGCAAGCGCCGTTCGCCGCCGCTTTCTGAAGCGCTTCGATCGGCTCGTCGTCGAACGCCGTTGCCTGGAACTGCCCGGACGGGTCGCTCAACGTTGCGGTGAGGAATCGCCGGCCCTTCGCAGAAGTTCGCCATCGCACGTCCTCGACCATCGCTGCCATGGTGACGGTTACCCGTTCGCCTTCGGCGATCCTGACCTCGCCAATCTCATCGAACCTCTTGACGCGGTGCGCCGTGAGCAAGTGCTCGTGGGTCTCGACGGGGTGACCCGAGAAATAGAATCCAAACGAGTCCCGCTCCGCTGCCATTCGCTCGACGAGACTCCATTGGGCATCCGGTAGGCGGATAGGCGGAATGCTCGAATCCCCGGATCCGAACAGCCCATGCTGGCCGCTTTCGCGCTGGTCGGCCGCGCTCGCCGCGTGGGCAAGGATCGTTTCTGCCGCGGCGAATACGGACGCCCGGTCCGGCTCGAGCGTCTCGAATGCGCCTCCGCCGGCAAGGCTTTCGACTTGGCGGCGGTTGAGCAGCCGTGGCTCGATCCGCTCGGCAAAATCGTCGAGCGATTTGAAACGCCCGTTTGCTGCCCGTTCGGCGACTACCGAATCCATCGCCTTCTCGCCGACGCCCTTCAGCGCTCCGAGCGCGTATCGGACCGCCCCCTCCTCGACCGTGAAGAAGGCGTCGCTGCTATTCAGGCACGGCGGCAGGCATTCCACCCCGCCCCGGCGCATGTCTTCGACGAAAAGCGCCAGCTTGTCCGTTTGGGCCATGTCGAAACTCATCGAAGCGGCGTAGAATTCGGGCCGGTGATGCGCCTTCAGCCAGGCAGTCTGGAAAGCGACCAGAGCATAAGCTGCCGCGTGGCTCTTGTTGAAACCGTAGCCGGCGAACTTGTCGATCAAGTCGAACAGCTCGTTGGCCTTGCCTGCCGGAATATTGTTGTGGGTAGCACAGCCCTCGACGAAGGTCGCGCGCTGGGCGTCCATCTCTCTCTGGATCTTCTTTCCCATCGCTCGCCGAAGAAGATCGGCACTTCCGAGCGAGTAGCCGGCGAGCACCTGAGCTGCCTGCATCACTTGCTCCTGGTAGACGAAGATGCCGTAGGTCTCCTTGAGAATCCCCTCCAGGAGCGGGTGCGGATATTCGATATGCGCGCGCCCGTTCTTGCGGTCGCCGAACATCGGGATGTTATCCATCGGACCGG
>DATAKH010000037.1:0-12396 GCA_036261735.1 Sphingomicrobium sp. | reverse complement strand
GATAACGCTTGCCGAATATGGCTTTCGCCTGCCGAGCTGCATCGACAACCGCCCACTGCGCTTCAATGAGTGGGAAGCAATGCGCCCCCAGACGACTTTTGTCTCAGCGACGCCGGGGCCGTGGGAAATGAACGCGACCGGCGGCGTGTTCAGCGAGCAGGTGATCCGCCCGACCGGCCTCATCGACCCGCCGGTCGAGATCAAGCCGGTCGAGGACCAGGTCGACGACCTCATCCACGAGGCGAAGGAAACGGCGCGCAAGGGCTATCGGACGCTAGTCACGACGCTGACCAAGCGCATGGCCGAGGACCTGACCGAATATCTCCACGAGGCCGGGCTCAAGGTCCGCTACATGCACTCCGATGTCGAGACCCTGGAGCGGATCGAGCTGATCCGCGAGCTGAGGCTCGGCGTCTATGACGTGCTGGTCGGAATCAACCTTCTCCGCGAAGGCCTCGACATTCCCGAATGCGGGCTGGTCGCGATCCTCGACGCCGACAAGGAGGGCTTCCTGCGCTCCGAGACATCGCTGATCCAGACGATCGGGCGGGCGGCGCGCAACGTCGACGGACGCGTGATCCTCTATGCCGACACCATCACCGGCTCGATCGAGCGGGCGCTTGCCGAGACCAGCCGCCGCCGCGAGAAGCAGCTCGAATACAATCGCGAGCACGGCATCACGCCCGAAAGCATCAAGCGCCAGATCAGCGACGTGATGGCGCATCTGACCGCGCGCGAAGGGCTGGTGGTCGACACCGGCGACGAGGAGCGCCCGCACCTCGTCGGGCACAACCTCAAGGCCTATATCGCCGACCTCGAAGAGCGCATGCGCAAGGCCGCCGCCGATCTCGAGTTCGAGGAAGCGGCTCGCCTGCGCGACGAGATCCGCAGGCTCGAGGAGGACGAGCTCGGAATCCCCGATCCTGACCGGGTCGCCCCGCGTCCGCTCGGACATTCGACCGAGGGCAAGCCGGGGACGCGCAAAGGGCGCTACGGCAAGCAGTCGCGGACGCGGTTCGGCGGGCGGCGAGGATAACTGCGACTTTAACTCAATCAATTCTTGCTACTGCACCTTGCCGCGGTAGCATCGCGACCAGTGCTGGAAGGTGGCTCCGACCGCCAGCGAGTAGCGTAGCGAGAGGATTGCGTGCTCCGACATGCGGAGCCGTGGCGCGGGCGCGTCGAGTTACTCAGCTCCGGCCGGCGGGCGTGAAGAGCGGCGGAAGCGCGGAGACGACGCCCACGATCTGGCTCTGCCGGTTGCAGCCTAGCTTTGCGGCGATATGCTTGATTTGAAGCCGCACCGTGCCGACCGAGACTTGCCGAGCTTCGGCAATTTCGGCGGGGCTGTGGCCATCGGCCAGCATGACCGCGAGCATCGCTTCGCTAGGCGAGAGCCGGAACAGCAACCGCAAGCGATGGGCGCGGTCGTCCTGTTCCCGGCTGGGGGCGCTGGCGAGTATCAGAGCCAGGCGCTGCCCGCGCGAGACTTTCGGCGCGATCGAAAGGCAAAGCGGCGCGCCCATTGACGCTGGAACGGCAACGGCGGCGGGCGGACCCTGTTCATCCGCGAGCGCGGCGTTGACGGCGTTGCGCAGAAGCGCATTCGCGGCCGGCGACATGGCCTCCAATGTGCCGAGCCGGCACCGCAAAGCCGACTCCTCCCGAAGCAAGTCCTCGGCGGCCGGATTCGCCTGCTTGATCCGCAGCCTGGCGTCGACGAGGAGTATCGGCAGTCCGATTGCGTCGAACGCTGCCGACACGCCTGCGGCGTGGTGCTGGGCGGCGCTGATCTTGCTGCGAATCGCCAGCACCCGGCGAATGTGCGGCAGATATTCGGCGAGGCGGCTCGTCACCGATTCGTCGAATGCGTCCTCGGTCAGCCCCCGATGCAGGGCGAGATAGCCGGCCCCGGATTCGGTTTCGAGACGAATGCCGAGGCATCGGCAGGTATCGTCGCCCATCGCTCGAAAATATTCGTTGTAGAATTCGGTGTTGGTAAACCGGGCCGCGGGAACGAGTTCTTCGAGGTTCATTACCGAATTGACCTGCCCGGCGCGCGCGGCCGCTTCGATCCAGGGATCCATCGCGACGAAGTTCTGCGCGTAATCGGCAAGTTGCTCATCCGTGAAATAGCCCGAATGGGAGAGGATTTCCGCTGCGCCGTCCTTGTGAACCCAGTGGACGAGCGCCGAACGAACACCGAAGGCGCTGGCAAGCGCCGCCGCGAAGCCGGCGAAGCATTCGTCGTCGAATGCCGCTTCGTAGATATCCTCGACTGCAAGTGCGTGTTTCAACCCGGGCCCCCGGGCTAATCCCTAGCACCATCGTAGGTTAAGTAAAATTGAATCTATCCCATTTGGGTAATGGACAAGCCCTTGCAATCATGAACTTTTGCCTGCGGCAGAGGACCGGGCTCAAATGGGCCCTCGCTGCCGTCCGTAATTCAAGAGCGGCACTTCGCGCCGCATGGTGGGGGTTTTCAAATGGCGACTTTGATCGCGGGTTCCGCATTCGACATGAACGACATGATCGCGACCGGGTCGCTTTCGGAGTTCTTCGAATGGGGCGAAGTCCAGGTCGGAAGCTCCACCGACCTGGTGGTCACTTATTCCGATGAGACGATTTCGGAGGAGCTGCACCTCACCGGCGACTTCCAGAATTACGATTCGAACGGATTCCCGACGACGGGAACGGTCAGCAGCGCTTCGTACACGCTGGACGGCGTGACTCTGTTCACCGTCTCTGGAATGACGATCAGCGTCGAGGATTTCACCGCTTTCGTCATGAACGACGACCTCGCGGGACTCTTCCAGACGATTCTTTCCGGGGACGATAGCCTCCAGGGCAGCAGCGGCGGCGACGTGCTCGGGGGCCGCGCCGGAAACGACACCATCGACGGCGGCGACGGCAACGACACGCTTTTGGGCGGCGGCGGAAACGACGTGATCCACGGGGACGCGGGCGACGACTTCATCGCCTCAGGCTTCGGTAACGACACCATCGACGGCGGCGACGGCTATGATGTCATCCAGGTCGACGCCGACCTGACGCTCTCCGACACGATCACGATTACCGGATCCACCGCCGACATGACCGTGAGCCAGGGCGGGGTCGCGACCAGCCGAATCTTCAATTCCGAGTTGGTGCAGGTCTGGACACGGGGCGACATCGGGACCCTTACGATCGACGCCAGCAGCTACTCCAGCCAGCCGGGAACCTTCCTGTGGATGATCGACCATAACGGGACCGACGTGATGATCGGCTCGTCTGGCGCTGAAGGGTTCGCCAACATCGACGTCCATGTCCAGGGGAACGACATCTTCACCGGAAACGGCGGCGCCGACATCTTCGATTATACCTATGCGGTCACCGGGATGAACGGCGACACGATCACCGACTTCGACTTCGACGACGTGATCGACCTCAGCCATAACGGCGACGTGGAGGTCAGCCTCGGCTACGCCCGTGCCGACACCTTCATCGGCAGCGCGGCGTTCAGCGGCGTGGCCGGCGAATATCGCTTCTCGGTCGGCGACGGCCACACCTATGTCGAGGCCGACACCGACGGAGACGCCGTAGCGGACCAGGTGCTGACGCTGTCGAACGGCCAGTATTCGCTGGTCGAAACTGCGGCCGGATCGAACATCCTGGTGCGAGGCGAGAGCATTCCTGCGAGCGAGGGCGACGACACGATCGAGGGCACCGAGGGTGCAGACCTGCTTGAAGGCTTCGGCGGCGACGATACCATCAGCGGTCTTGGCGGCGACGATACGCTCCGCGGCGGGACTGGTAACGACACCCTCTTCGGCGGCACCGGCAACGACCTGCTCTCCGAAGCTTCGGGTGACGGCGGCCCGTTCGGGGACGACATCTACAGCGGCGGGGGCGGCTATGACCGCGTCAGCTATTTCACCACCGACGGGCTCCATGGCCTGACCATCGATCTCAACATCACCACCGCGCAGAATACCGGGCAGGGCAACGACCGTCTCGTCAGCATCGAGCATATCACGTCGAACTACGGCAACGACACGCTGACCGGTAACGCCGCCGCCAACTGGTTCTGGACGTTCAGCGGCTTCGACACATTGTCCGGCAACGGCGGCAACGATTATTTCACGGTCGGCGCCGACGACAAGGTCGTCGACGGCGGCGATGGAATCGACACGATCGAGATCGCCGACTTCTCCTATGCGCAGGTCTATCAGAACGCGGGCGGGATCACCGTTTCGCTCGAGCTGCAGGGCGCTGCCCAGTGGGTCGGCACCGGCTACTGGACGCTTAGCAACATCGAGAACCTCGGCGGATTCTCGCACAATGACCACCTGACCGGCGATTCCAACGCCAACGTGCTGCTGGGCCATATCGGCAACGACACGCTGAACGGCGGGGGCGGCAACGACAGCCTCTACGGCGACGGTACGTGGATCATGGTCGGCGGCGTCCAGACCCTCGTCGACGACAATGTCTCCGACGGCCCGGGCGGCGACGACGTCCTCAATGGCGGCGCTGGTAACGATTATATGTTCGGCGGGCGCGGCAACGACATTCTCGACGGCGGTACCGGACGCGACCAAATGGTGGGCGGAGCTGGAGACGATGTCTTCTACGTCGACGATTATTACGACGAGGTCATCGAGGTTTCCGGCGAAGGCACCGACGCGGTGTTCGCGAGCGCCAATTTCATCCTCGGCGAGAATGTCGAGAAGCTTACCCAGACGGGCACCGTCAACCTCTACGCCTACGGCAATTCGTCCGACAACATCCTCACCGGCAACAGCGGCATCAGCAAGCTGTTCGGGCTCGATGGCAACGACACGCTGGATGGCGGGGCGGGCTCGGACCGCCTGTTCGGAGGGCTCGGCGACGACATTTATTATGTCGACAGCTATTCCGACCGGATCATCGAGAGCGACGGCGAGGGCACCGACAGCGTGTTCGCCAGCGACAATGCGATCCTCGACGCCAATGTCGAAAACATCACGCTGACCGGAAGCGCCAACATCTGGGCCTATGGCAACGAGCTCGACAATGCGCTGACCGGCAACAGCGGCAACAACAAGCTGTTCGCCCTCGACGGCAACGACATCATCGACGGCGGCGCCGGCGCCGACAAGATGTGGGGGGACCTCGGCGACGACACTTATTATGTCGACAATTACAACGATCGCGCGATCGAGCTTGCCGGCGAAGGCATCGACACCGTCTTTGCGAGCGCCAATTACGTGCTCGGGGATCATGTCGAGAAGCTGACGATGACGGGCTCTGCGAACCTGTGGGCCTATGGCAACGGCGGCGACAACGTCCTGAGCGGCAACGGCGGAGCCAACAAGCTCTACGGCCTTTCCGGCGACGACACGCTCCGCGGCCGGGCTGGCAACGACCTGCTCGAGGGCGGCGCCGGCCGCGACGTGCTGTTCGGCGAAAGCGGCGCCGACACGTTCGTGTTCAACGACGGCGATTTCGCCGGAATGACCAGCTCGACCTGCGACCAGGTCAAGGACTTCAGCTCCGCCGACGGCGACCGGATCCGCTTGTCGGGTGTGGACGCGAACACGCTGGCCGCCGACGACCAGGCGTTCGCCTTCATCGGCACCGGCGCCTTCTCAGGCACGGCCGGCGAGCTTCGCTACGACCAGATCAGCGGCACCACCTACGTCTACGGCGACACCAACGGCGACAGCCTCGCCGACTTCATGATCCGCCTCGACGGCGCGCACACGCTGACGAGCGGGGATTTCGTCCTCTAGGCAAGTTCGCGGGCGGCGCCGGTAGGCGCCGCCCGCCTAATTTCAGCGCAGCACGCCCTTCTTTTCCTGGCTCCACGAGTACCAGAGCAGGAATGCGGCGATGGCGATGATCACATAAGGGATCAGTCCCCCGATACCCTCGTGCATCTCGGCCGGCCCGCCGGGATTCGCAATCTGGTAGCCAAGGCCCAAAACCGCCCCGATCAGCGACAGCGCGAAGGCCCAGACCGAGTAGCGGCTCCGGATCAGAAGCAGGATTGCGCCGACCAGGCCTCCCCAGACGCCGAGCGCCCATCCGGCCTGCGCCCAGACCGGAAAGCTGTCGATGTAGCTGAGAACGGCATTGGGATCGGTGCCGGGCATCATCTTCGCGAGATAATCCGTGTCGCGCATGCGCGTCATCACATAGTCGTAGCAACCGATCGCGTTCCACAGCAGCGCAAGGATTCCGACGATCCACAAATGTACGGGCGTGCGCCCTTCGGCAGTTGTCGCCATTGCTGGTCCCCTCCAAGGTCGGCAGCGCCCCCGCGCAGCCGAAACGGATGAGGCTCCGAAACAAATTTGAAGTCAAGACGGCGCCGCCGGGCCGGCTTACGCTGATCGAAACATCGCGTTCAGGCCAGTGCAACTCGAACCATTCCATAATTGCGGCGTTGAGCAAACGAGTTTGGATTCTGGAGTGTCGGGGACCCGGCGCAAAATTATGCACAAAAAGATTCGCCTGATCGCCGGCGCCGCGGCGCTGATTGCCGCCGCAGCGCCGATTTCCGCAACTGCCCAGCCGCGCGGCGACGAGCCGATCGCCGTCCCCGCCAACGTCAAGCAGGGCATCGACTTCGTCTATGTCGACCCGCAGCTCAACAGCGTCGCAAGGCGCCACCAGCGGCCGACTAACTGGCTGTTGCGGACGATCGGCCTCGACGGTCTCTTCGGAGACCGCCGCAACGCCCCGCATCCGATGTTCGCGGCCTTCGCCCAGGGGTTGCAGCAGTATCAATCCTCCTGGGGACGGCTTCCGCAGGTGAAGATCCCGGCGGGTGCGGCGCTCAAGCGCGGCTCGACCGGAAAGCGGGTCGACTTGCTGCGGACACGGCTTGGGCTGCCGCCCGGCGGCGGCTACGACCAGAGGCTGTTCGAGATGGTGACCGCCTATCAGCGAGTCCACGGGCTCGACCCGGCCGACGGGATCGCCGGCAGGGACACCATCGCCTCGCTCAACCTCGGCGCCGTCCATTACGCCCGGCGAATCGCAATCAACCTGGAGCGCGCCTACCGGCTTCCGCCGACCGGCAAGTTCTCCCGCTACGTGTTGGTCGATTCAGGCGCTGCCGAAGTCTATTTGTACGACAACGACCGCGTCGTGGACGCGATGCGGGTCATCGTCGGGGCGCCGAAGACCAAGACTCCGATGATGGCCGTCATCATGCGCGACGCAGTCGCCAATCCCTATTGGCACGTCCCGCCCGAACTCATCCGCTCGCTCACCGCGCGGCGAATCCGGGAGGATGGGCTCTCCTATCTCAAGAACTTTCATTACGAAGTGCTGTCGGACTGGAGCGGACGGGGCCGCCTGGTCGACCCGAAGACCGTCGACTGGAAAGCGATCGCTAGCGGCAAGAAACAGCCGACGATCCTCGTTCGCCAGCTTCCGGGGCCGTGGAATTCGATGGGTGAGATGAAGTTCGAGATGCCCAACGACTATGGCATCTATCTCCACGACACGCCGCAAAAGGACCTGTTCGCGAAGGAGAACCGCTGGATCAGCAACGGCTGCGTCCGGCTTGAGGACTACAAGAGGTTCGCCACGTGGATCTTCGGCGGTGTTCCCCGGGCGACCACCCCGCGCGAGCAGAGGTTCGAGGTTCCCGAGCCGTTTCCGGTCTACATGACCTATTTCACAGTCGCCCCCCGCGGCAACGGGGTCGTGTTTCGGCCGGACCGCTACGGGTTCGACGCCCAGGCGATGCCGCAGATGTTCGGCGGACGCGAGTTCGCCTCCCGCTGACTCGAGCTCGCGTCGGCGGCCGGGAAATAGGCCGGGCCGTACGGGAACCTTTCCTCCAGGGTGTCATCCAATCGGCTGAAGCGTCCGATGGCAGGCCGCTCGCAGACGGAGGTTTGGATGATCTACGGACTACCCGCGATTTTACTTGCTGCCGCGCTCGGCATCGGCGGCGTTGCGATGGCCGACGAAGGGCCCAGCGACGCGCAGATCGCCCACATTGCCTATACCGCGGGCAGCCTCGACGTCGCCGCGGCCAAGCAGGCGCTCGCCAAATCGAAAAATGCCACGGTCCGGCAATTCGCCAGCGAGATGGTCCGCGACCACGAAGCGGTGAACGACAAGGCGCTGTCGCTGGTCAAGCAACTCGGCGTGACCCCGGAGGATAATCCCACGAGCGAAGCGCTGGCCAAGGCCGCCGCACAAGCCGAGGCGCGGCTGGCGAAGCTCGACGGCCCCGCATTCGACAAGGCCTATCTCGCCAACGAAATCGCGTTCCACGGAACCGTCAACGGAGCGCTTGAATCGACGCTGATCCCGTCCGCCGACAACGGGAAGCTGAAATCGCTTCTCGAAACCGGACTGACCTTGTTCCGCGAGCATCAGATGCACGCCGTGAACCTCGCCGCCGAGCTCAAGGACTAAACGATGCGGCGGCATTCACCCGTGGCTGCCGCCGCTGCGTGGGCCCTGCTGTCAGTTTCAGCCCCTGCAGCAGCGGTCCCACGCACTTACACAATAGTGGTCGACAAGATGCAATTCGGCGACCTCCCGGCGCGGGTCCGCAAGGGCGACATCATTGTCTGGGATAATCGCGACATATTCAGGCACAGCGTAACGGCGAAGGGCGCGTTCGACGTTGACCTGCCGGCCGGAAAGACAGTGAAGATGCGGGTCACCAGGGCTGGGTCCTTCCCCTTCCTGTGCAAATACCATCCGGGAATGAAGGGCGTGCTACGGGTGGCCAAGTGACCGGCCAGCCCCAGACGGATTATTCCGCGCTCGACGACGTTACTCTGGCGCAGCTGTGCGCGAAGCGCGACCGGCAGGCGCAGCGCCACCTGGTCACCGCCAGCAACCAGAGATTGTTCAGGGCCGCATGGAGCATCCTGAAGGACCGCGGCGAGGCCGAGGAAGCGGTCCAGGCGGGCTACCTGAATGCCTTCTCCGCAATCTCGGGCTTCGAAGGCCGATCGTCGCTGAGCACTTGGCTGACCAGGATCGTGGTCAATGAATCGCTGGGGCGGATGCGTGCCCGAGTGCGACGGCGGGAGCAGCTTGAAAGCGAGGGCGTGGCATTGCTCGACACCTACAGGGACAAACTCGGCCGGGGCTCGGACGAGCCAGCGCCCGATGTCGCGCTCGCGCGCGAACAGTTGCGCATCCTGATCGAGCAGGCGGTCGCCGAACTTCCCGACGGTTTCCGGTCGGTGTTCGTCCTTCGCGAGATCGAGGGCCTGAGCATCGAGGAAACGGCCGAAGCGCTGGAAATT
The DNA here is from genome assembly GCA_036261735.1 of Sphingomicrobium sp. Classification (GTDB taxonomy): domain Bacteria; phylum Pseudomonadota; class Alphaproteobacteria; order Sphingomonadales; family Sphingomonadaceae; genus Sphingomicrobium. The sequence continues at coordinate 3,145 of DATAKH010000037.1, read as the reverse complement.
CGGCCGGCGACAGTGAAGACGCGGCTCCACCGCGCCCGGGCGAAGCTGCAACAAGCGCTTGCGCCGGAGGTAAGAGGAGCGCTGCAGGGCAGTTTCCCATTCGCGGGAGCTGACTGCGCCGCCCTGACGGAGCGCGTGATGGCCTTGCTGGATTAACCGCTTTTCGGAAAAAGTTCTTTCCTACATAGAACCAATTTGGTTCAACGCAGCCGACTCGGAAACCGGAAAGGCTGCAGGCAATGGATATCGACGAACTCATCGACGCACTGATCGACCGCGAGGGCGGTTTCACAAATCACCCGGACGACCGCGGCGGAGCGACGAACTACGGGATCACCGAAGCGGTGGCCCGCGCCCACGGCTATTCCGGGGCGATGCGCGAGCTTCCGCGCGCGGAGGCGGCGGCGATATACAAGCGCCTCTATTGGCTTCGACCGCGCTTTGACCAGGTCGCAAAGCGTTCTCGGAAAATCGCCGCCGAGCTGTTCGACACCGTCGCCAACATGGGCCCCGCGGTCGCCGCGACCTTCCTCCAGCGGGCTCTCTCGGCGCTCAATCGCAACCGCAAGGATTATGCCGACCTGGTTCCCGACGGGCGGATCGGACCGGCGACCCTCGCCGCGCTTGACACGTTCCTCGAGCTTCGCGGCCGCAGCGGCGGGGAACAGGTGCTTCTCAAGGCGCTCGATGCGCTCCAGGGCGAGCGTTACCTCCGCCTCGCCGAGCGGCGGCCCGCCAACGAGGCGTTCCTCTACGGATGGCTCGCGAACCGCGTCGGTTAGGCGGCCGCCCCTTAAAGTCACACAAAAAGGCGACTCATCGCGTGACTTTAGTGAACTTAAGCGAGGAAAATCACATGGAAGCACTTCCACCGCCAGCGACGTTCGCGGAGGGCCAGCGCCAGATTTACGGTTGGCTAGCAGCTGCCGCCGGCGTCTTCTGCGGCATGTGCTCGGTCGCGATGGTCTGCCTGCTGATGTGGGGCGGCTGGAGCGCGGCCGAGGAGCATACGATCGTCGTCATCTTCGGCGGCGCATTGGCCGGGTTCATCGTCGCGATGACGTCGGTGATCGTCGGCCTGCTCGTCGGCGGCCCTGTCGGGCGCTTCAAGGGCAGCGCGTCCCGGGATGGCGTCACCGTGGAAGCGGAGGGCGACTGATGCCGACGAGCTGGCTGTACCGAATCCTCGGAATCGCCGCCGCGGCGGCGGCACTCCTGTGGCTCGTCCAGAGCCGCGACCGCTGGCGCGACGAAGCGCGAGCCAACGAAGCCCGCTTTCACCAGGAGCAAGCCGCGCACGCAGCGACCGTCGCCGGCTTTCGCGCCGCGGCCGATCGGGCGCGCCGCGAAGATGCCGAGAACCTCGCTCGGGTGAAGTCCGAGCAGACCGCAATCAACGAAAGGACCGCACATGATTTCGAAAGCCGCATTGCCGCTGCTCGTGCTTCTGCTCAGCGCCTGCGCGGGCAAGCCGCAGCCGCCACAGCCGATCCCCGCGCTGGCGGAGCAACGCCAGTGCCCGGGCTTCGCGCTTCCACCGAAAGCGTTGCTGAAACCGCCGGTGAAGACAGACTTCCTGACACCGACCGGCTGATCGCTACCGAGCAGGCGATCCAGCTCGACGAACTCATCAAATGGGTGAAGGCCCAGTCGGCCGTTTCGGCGAACGGCGACTGACGCCCGCTTGCGCCTGCTCCGCTGCTGACCCACATTCCGGCGATGGAACAGTATCACGGCACGACGATCCTCGGAGTAAAGAAGGGCGGCAAGACCGTCATCGCCGGCGACGGCCAGGTCAGCCTCGGCAACACGGTGATCAAGCCCAACGCGAAGAAGGTCCGGCGCCTCGGCGAGGACGGTAGCGTGATCGGCGGTTTCGCCGGCGCGACCGCGGACGCCTTCACATTGTTCGAGCGGCTCGAGAAGAAGCTCGAGCAATATCACGGCCAGCTTCTTCGGGCCGCGGTCGAGCTCGCCAAGGATTGGCGTATGGACAAGTACCTGCGCAACCTCGAGGCGATGATGATCGTCGCCGACAAGGACACGATGCTGATCCTGACCGGCAACGGCGACGTTCTGGAGCCCGAAGGCGGGATCGCGGCGATCGGCTCGGGCGGCAATTATGCGCTCGCCGCCGCCCGCGCACTGTCGGACTACGAGCCGGATCCCGAGAAGCTCGCCCGGCGGGCGATGGGAATCGCCGCCGAGGTCTGCGTGTTCACCAACGACCAGCTGACGGTCGAAACCATCGGTTAGTCCGGCTGGCGCCGATGGCTGGCGCAATGCCGTCGTGATAAGATCACCGCTGCTCGGAAAATGAGACGCGATTCGCCGGGGGCACGGGCGATCGCCGGTAAGGGGATCATGGATATGAGCAGCTTCATCAAGATTCTGGCCGCATCGGCCTTTGTCGCCGCCGCTTCACCGTCGTTCGCGCAGGCGACTCGAACGTGGGTTTCGGGCGTTGGCGATGACGCCAACCCGTGCAGCCGGACTGCGCCCTGCAAGACGTTCGCGGGTGCGATCAGCAAGACTGCATCGAACGGCGAAATCAATTGCCTGGATCCGGGCGGCTTCGGCGCCGTCACGATCACCAAGTCCATCACCATAGACTGCACCGGCACGCTCGGAAGCATCCTCAACTCCGGAGTCAACGGAGTGATCGTCAACGACGGGAGCACCGGAGCTCCGAACACGATCGAGGTGATGCTTCGCGGCCTGACGATCGACGGCGGGGGGAGCCTTGGCGGACTCAACGGCATCCGCTTCCTGTCCGGCCGCTCGCTCGTGGTCGAGGACCTGTTCATTCAGAACCAGACGGGCGGGAGCGGAATCTCCCTCCAACCAGGCGGCACGGCCGAATTCTATGCCGAGAACGTCACCGTGACCGATGGCGCGACGGGCATTCTCGTGCAGCCGACAGGGGCGACCGGAACGATTCGCGCGGTGCTTCGCAATGTCCGCTCACAGAACAATTCCGGAGTGGGACTTAGGCTCGATACGACGGGCAATACAGCGTCCAACGGAATCGTTGTCCTCGCCGACAAAAGCAGCTTTTCGGGCAACGGCGACGGAATCATCGTCAACTCTCCCGGGGCGGGAACCCAGGCGCAGGCGATGATCACCGATTCAAACATCTTCGCCA
>DATAKH010000020.1:0-4284 GCA_036261735.1 Sphingomicrobium sp. | reverse complement strand
CCTCGCCGGGGAAGGCTAGTTCGCGCATCCGGGTTCGGGTCGCTCCAGGGTCGACGACATGGACCCGGATCTTGCCGGCATGGGCGGTCTCATCGCCGTAGGTGAGGACCAAATTCTCGAGCGCGGCCTTGGACGAGCCGTAGGCGCCCCAGAAGGCGCGAGGCTCATGCCCGACGGACGAGGTGAAGCCGCCGCAGGTCATCGCCGACTTCATCGTCGACCGCCTCATCTCCGACAGCGCGACCGGCGAGCTCGTCCGAGTCGATTCCTAATCCAGGGGAACGACGAAAGCGTTCCTGCGGAAGAAGCTCCGCACCTTTGCCGGAACTACCCGCGATCTCAATTGGCCGTAGAAGCGCTGGTCGCTGAGATAGGTTCGGCCGTCCTCTTGGACGACGATCGGCATTCGTGACCAGGTGAGGAACGAGCGCACGTAACGCCTGTTGCGGATGGCGCGGGCAAGCCTGGGGTCGTCGAGCCCGAGCGGGTAGCTGACTGGGTCCAGCCTCAGCCCGTTCGCCAGATCATAGGTGCCGCTTCCCCAGCGGTCGGCGCTTCGCCAGGCGATGCTCCGGCGCCAGAAGGCGAAAGGCGGCGGGCTGGCGACGACGAGCTCAGCCTCGATCCCCTGCCGCCGAAGCGCCGCAGCGGTGGCTCGCTCAATCGCCGAGCTCTCGCCGAGGTTGAACCCGATATAAGCGACGAGGAGCAGCCCTGCGATCCGCGCCGGCTGGCCCGGGTTGGCCCTCTGCCTGCGGGATCGCCACCAGCTGCCGGCGATGCCGCCGATCATCAGCAGCCAGTAGACCCAGTCGATGATGAAGATCGCATTGCCCGAATACCAGCGCGAGCTGACCGGCGAGAAAATCGCGATCGCGTAGGTTGTCAGCCAGTCGAGAAACGGATGGCTGGCGATAGCGATCAGCGCGACCGCGAATAGCGCGGCGGGCCGGAACTCCGCGGCTTTGCCCGGCCGCGGCCACAGTCGATGCAGGAGCCAAAGCAAGGCGGTGAGTGCGGCGGCGAGGACCGGCACCGCGAAGACGGCGTGGGTCGGCCCGCGATGGAAGGCGATCCCGTCGACCGGCAGGATCAGCGGAGCGAAGACGTCGATGTCCGGAGCGCTGGCGCCGAGCAGGCAGGCAGCCATCGCGAAACGCGACTGGCGCTTCAGCCCCATCTGGCCGAGCAGGCCTCCGGCCAGGGTGTGGGTGATATTGTCCAATCAGGAGACGCCGGTGCTCAGAGCTCGCGCGGTTCCTTCTCGACCATCCAGGTCTGGCCCTTGGCGACCAGCTTCTGGAGGTCGGGCGCCTTGCCTTCGGCCGCGGCCGCATTCTGGTCGATCACAGCGCTTTCGAAGGTCGGGCGCGGGTCCTCGTAGATGACTCCGAGAGCGACAGGGAAGCCTTCGTCCTGCCGCATCTCGATCAGCATCGCGGCGATCCCGCGGTTCTTCGGGTTGTGGACGATGACCGACGGATCGTCGCCGTCGACCATTTTTAAGGTCAACGTGTCGACATCGAGCGCGAGTCCCCTGGCGCCCCCGTCGAACAGCATCTTCTCGCCGGCCTGCAACCACAGCTGCTTCGCCGCCGCATTCTGCTTCTCGGTGAAGGAGCCGAACACCTCGTCATTGTAGACGATGCAATTCTGGTAGATTTCGACGAAGCTCGCGCCCCTGTGGGCGTGGGCTGCCTTGAGCACGTCGGGCAGGTTCTTGTGGACGTCAATCCCGCGGGCGATGAAGCGGGCTCCGGAGCCCAATGCGAACATGCACGGCGTGATCGGCCGGTCGATCGAGCCGAACGGGGTCGACGGCGAGCGCGTGCCGAGCCGGCTGGTCGGCGAATATTGCCCCTTGGTCAGGCCGTAGATCTCGTTGTTGAACAGCAGGATCTGGCAGTCGAGGTTGCGGCGAAGGACATACATCGTGTGGTTGCCGCCGATGCTCAATGCATCGCCGTCGCCGGTGATGATCCACACGTCGAGCTCGGGGTTAGCAAGCTTCACTCCGGTCGCGACCGCCGGAGCGCGGCCGTGGATCGTGTGGAAGCCGTAAGTCGCCATGTAATAAGGGAAGCGGCTCGAGCAGCCGATTCCCGAGATGAACACCGTGTTCTCGCGCGCGACTCCGAGGTCCGGCATCGTCCGCTGAACGGCTTTCAATACCGCATAGTCGCCGCAGCCTGGGCACCAGCGGACTTCCTGGTCGCTTGCCCAATCCTTCGCGGTGGTGACGGTCGTCATCTCGTTCATGACAGATACCCGCCGAGCCAGGCGATCAGGAGCACGACGATGATCAGCATCGCCAGCATCGGGAAAACGTTGATCTGTTTCACTGCGAGCACTCGCTTAAAGTCACTAAAGTCACGCGATGAGCGACCATTTTCATGTCTTTAAGGCCTCGTCGATTGCAGCCTCGATCTCCGCGATCCGGAACGGCTGGCCGGCGACCTTCGGCAGCGGCCTGGCGTCGACCAGGAACTGGTCGCGAAGCAGAGTCTTGAGCTGGCCCATGTTCATCTCGGGGACGAGGATATGCTCGAAGCCCTTGAGTAGGACAGACATATTTTCGGGCATCGGCCAGATGTGGCGGATGTGGATGTGGCTGACGTCGAGCCCGCGATTGCGGGCACGGCGGACCGCCTGGTGGATCGGGCCGAAGGTAGATCCCCAGCCGACTACAGCCAGCTTGCCGCTGTCGTTGCCGAGGCACACGTCCTGCTCGGGAATGGTGTCGGCGACGCCCAGCACCTTGTTTGCGCGTTCGAGGGTCATCTCCTCATGCGCTCCGGGGCTATAGTCGATGTTGCCGGTTCCGGGCTGCTTCTCGATCCCGCCGATTCGGTGCTCGAGGCCCGCAGTGCCGGGCCTGATCCACGGCCGCGCCAGGTCGGCGTTGCGGGCGTAGGGCATTACCGCCTGGCCCTCGCCCGGAGCGCTGTCGAAATAGCTTACCGGAAACGGCTGATAGCCGCTCATGTCGGGCACTCGCCACGGCTCCGCGGCATTGGCAATATAGCCGTCGGTCAGAAGCATCACCGGCACCATGTAGCGGGTGGCGATCCGAACCGCCTCGATCGCGCAATCGAACGCATCGGCGGGCGAGCGGGCGGCGATTACCGGAAGCGGCGAATCCGCATTGCGGCCATAAACGGCCTGGTAGAGGTCCGACTGCTCGGTCTTGGTCGGAAGACCCGTCGACGGACCGCCACGCTGCGAGTTGACGACGACGAGCGGAAGCTCGGTCATCACCGCAAGGCCGAGCGCCTCGGTCTTGAGGGCGATCCCGGGACCGGACGACGAGGTGATCCCGAGCTGGCCGGCGTAGGAAGCACCGATCGCGGCGCAGATGGCGGCGATCTCGTCCTCGGCCTGGAAGGTGGTGATCCCGAACTCCTTCAGCCGGGCCAGATGGTGGAGAAGCGGGCTTGCAGGCGTAATCGGGTAGGAACCGAAAAACATCTTCAAACCCGCAAGCTGGCAGCCGGCAACAAGGCCGAGAGCAAGCGCTTCCGCGCCCGTGACGGTGCGGTAGAGACCGGGCTCGGCGGGGGCGGCGGCGATGTGGTGCTGGGCTATTCCGGGCGCGCCAAGCTCGACCGTTTCGCCATAGGCATGGCCTGCGTTCAACGCCGCGATATTGGCCTCGGCGAGCTCCGGCGCCTTGGCGAACTTGGCCTTGAGCCAGTCGACGATCGGCTGGCGGTCGCGGTCGAACATCCACAGCGCCAGCCCCAGCGTCCACATGTTCTTGCAGCGGAGCGCTTCCTTGTTGCCGAGGCCGAACGGCTTCACCGCGTCGAGGGTGAGCTGCGAGATGTTGAAGTGGATCACCTGCCATTTCGCCAGGCTTCCGTCCTCGAGCGGGTTCTGTTCGTAGCCGGCCTTGCTGAGGTTGCGCGCGGTGAACTCGCCCTCGTCGGCGATGATCAGCCCACCCTCGCGAAGCTGGTCGGCGTTCACCTTCAGCGCCGCCGGGTTCATCGCCACCAGAACGTCCGGCTGGTCGCCGGCGGTGTCGATCGCGGCCGAGCCGAAATTGATCTGGAAGGCGGAGACCCCGAAGGTCGTCCCCTGCGGAGCGCGGATTTCCGCAGGAAAATCGGGGAAGGTAGCAAGGTCGTTGCCGGCGAGTGCGGTCGAGAGGGTGAACTGCCCGCCGGTCAGCTGCATGCCGTCGCCGGAATCGCCCGCGAACCGCACCACCACCGCTTCGAGCGGTGCCTGGGATTTCGCTTCTTCCGGGGTAAGATAATGTCTGGCCGTAGCCAAAGGGAC
>DATAKH010000248.1:0-2371 GCA_036261735.1 Sphingomicrobium sp. | reverse complement strand
GGCCGGCGATCGCCCCGACAGTATAGAGCGCAAGCGTCCAGCCGCTGGGGGCGGTCGGGTCCGGCGGCACTCGCGCCATTGCGGCGATGATCGTGATCAGCGGGACGAGCGACAGGTCCTGGAACAGAAGCACTGAAAAGGCCCGCTCGCCCTGCGGCGTGTTGAGTTCGTTTTCCGAGCGCAGCATCGGCAGCACCTGGGCGGTGGACGACAGCCCAAGCGGAAGGCCGATCGCCAGCGATGCCTCCGGCGACAAGCCGACCGCAACGTGGAGAAGCAGGCTGATCGCGAGCCCGCAAAGGACCACCTGCGCCAGCCCGAGCCCGAAGATGTCGTTGCGAAGCCGCCACAGCCGCCCGGGCCGAAGTTCGAGCCCGATGATGAACAGCAACAGCGCGATTCCGATTTCGCTGACGCTTGCAAGTTGCTCGGGATCGCGGATCAGGCCGAGCAATTGCGGGCCGATCAGCGCGCCGGCGACGATGTACCCGAGAGTGGCGCCGAGCTTGAGCCTGCGAAAGAGAGTCACGAACAACAACGCGGCGCCGAGCATGATCGCACTGCTTTCGAGCAAGGCGCCCGTCGTCTCAGCCGCTTCCACCGCCGTCACGGCGGCCGCCGCCGCGTTAATCACTTTACCGACTGCATCGCTGCGGCGAGCGCGCGCAGCGGCAGGAGGATCGCCCCGTGGCGGGAGCGGCGGTTGCGGGCCGGCGCAAGCGCTCCGTAGCCGCCCCAGTCGGGGGGAGTGTCGCGATCGCTCGAAAGCCAGGCGGCCAGTTGGCCGAGCGCGGCCTCGACCTCGGCTCCGCTGCGTCCGGGCGCCTGCAGCGCGACCACCGCCGCCGAGGCCTGGCCGAACGCGCATGCGTGCACCAGTTGCGACAGCGCCTCGACGCGGCCGCCGCTGACCTGCACCTGCGTTGCGACCGTGCTCCCGCACGTCGGCGAGCGCTTGGACGCGGAACCGTCGACCCGCTCCAGCTTCGCCGGCCCGGGAAGCGAGGCCGCGAGGCGAAGGACGTCGAGCGTGTAGAGAGGTGCGTTCATTCCTTGCGCCATGTGGTGCCGGTGGCGGTGTCCTCCAAGACGATTCCTTCGGCCTTCAACTCGTCGCGTATTCGGTCGGCGGCGGCGAAGTCGCGGTTCTTCTTCGCCTCCGCCCGCTCCGCGATCCGAGCGTCGATCCGCTCGTCGTCGGCGCCGCCTCGGAACCACTGGTCGGAGGTCTCCCCGAGCAGGCCGAGGATCGCCGCGCTCGCCTTCAGGGTCGCCGGGTCATCCAGGGCCTGGAGGCGCGTGATCGCCGCGGGGGTGTTGAGGTCGTCCGACAGCGCCTCGATGACCTGACCGTCGATCTCGCCCGCCTCCGCGTCCCCTGCGATCCGGTAGAGCCGGTCGAGGATCGTCTTCGACTGTTCGATCAGCGCCTGAGTCCACGGCAGCGGCTGCCGGTAATGCGCCGACAGAAGCGCGAGCCGAAGTGTCTCGCCCTTGTGGCCGGCGGCAAGCAGCTCGCCCGGAGTGACGACGTTGCCGAGCGACTTCGACATTTTCTCGGCGCCCATGTCGACGAAGCCGTTGTGCAGCCAATAGCGGGCCAGAGCCGCTCCGCCGTGCGCGCAGCGGCTTTGCGCGATCTCGTTCTCGTGGTGCGGAAAGACGAGGTCGACCCCGCCGCCATGGATGTCGATCGTTTCGCCAAGGTGCCGCTCGATCATCGCCGAACATTCGAGGTGCCAGCCCGGACGGCCTCGGCCCCACGGCGAATCCCAGCCGATCACGTCCGTGTCGCTCGGCTTCCAAAGCACGAAATCCGCCGGGTCGCGCTTGTAGGGCGCGACCTCGACACGGGCGCCTGCAATCATGCCTTCGCGGTCGCGGTGGCTGAGGATTCCGTAGGCCGGGTCGGCGGTGACGTCGAACAGGACGTGCCCCTGCGCCGAATAGGCATAATCACCTTCGATCAGCCGCTCGATCATCGCAACCATGGCCGCGATTTCCTGGGTCGCGTGCGGGGCGATGGTCGGCGGCTCCACCCCAAGCGCGCCCATGTCGTCGAGATAGTGGCGCTCATAGCGCTCGGTGATCACCGAAGGCTCCACGCCTTCCTGCTCGGCGGCGGCGATGATCTTGTCGTCGACGTCGGTAACATTGCGCGCATAGAAGAGGCTGTCGGCGCCATATTCGTGCCGGATCAGCCGCGCGAGCGTGTCGAACACGACCGGCGGGCGGGCATTGCCGATATGGGCTCGGCCGTAGACGGTCGGACCGCAGACATACATCGTGATTCGGCCCGGATCGGCAGGCTCGAACTCGCGCTTTTCGCGAGTCATCGTGTCGTAAAGTCGGATCATTGCGGTTCCTCGGC
>DATAKH010000245.1:0-1976 GCA_036261735.1 Sphingomicrobium sp. | reverse complement strand
TGGCGAGTCTCCAGGCATCCGGAAATCATCCAATCGCCTTTGCCCTTGTTCGGGAAGCCGGACGTGTCGAGTGCACCGGCGCGGGAGGCGCTGCGCTTGCAACCGGGACCTGCGTCTTCACCGCCAACCCGGCTTTTTCGGATTTCCTTGTGAGTCAGGGGATCAAGCGGCCCGACCGGGACGAAGCTTATGTGCTGACCATGGTCGGGGCGACCCGGTCGCTCGTCCAATCGATCGCAGCCGCCCAATATCCACGGCCCTCGCTGGACGATCTGACCGCCCTCGCCGCTCTCAACGTGACTCCTCAGTACATCAACGAGCTTGCCGGCCGAGGGTACAAACCGAAGTCGCTCGACGAACTGGTTCAATTCAAGGCGCTCAACATCACGCCCGCCTATATCGACGCGATGTCGCGCAGCGGCTTCGCCAACATGAGCGCAGAGAAGATCGTCGAATTCAAGGCGGTCGGGGTAACGCCGGAATATGTGTCGGCGATGGCTCGAAGCGGTTATTCCAGGCTCGGCGCCGAAGACATCGTCCAGCTGAAGGCACTCGACGTCACTCCGGAGTTCATCGCCGGCTTCGAGCGCCTCGGTTATCGCGGCCTTTCGGCGGACATGCTGGCGCAGTTGAAGGCACTTGATGTGACTCCCGAATATGTCGCCAGCCTTCAGCGCGCCGGGATATCCCGTCCGAGTGCGCAGAAGCTGGTCCAGCTGCGCGCTATCGGCTTCGAGCCGAACCGCCGCTGATCGGCTCCACGCGACCGTTTGCCGATACGGCGGCGCCTGCCGCCCACCGGTCGAAATCACCCTCGCTTCGGCCACCAAAACAGCCGACGGGACATTTGAAAAAGGGGTAGTTCCAATGCGTATCCATTTCTGCCTGCTGGCGTCGGCGTCGGCACTCGTTCCCGCAGCAGCGCTGGCGCAGGAAACTCCGCCGTCCGACCCGGCCGTTGTGCCGCCGCCTGCAGCGACTCCGGTAGCAACCGCGGAAGGCCAGAAGCGGATCTATACGCCGGCGGACTTCGCCCGCTTTGCGCCAAAGACCGCCTACGACATGCTCGTCCAGGTTCCGGGCTTTTCAATTCGGAGTGCCGACCAGGAGCGCGGCCTCGGCCAGGCGTCAGAGAATGTGCTGATCAACGGCCAGCGGATCGCCAACAAGTCCTACGGCGGTGGAGCGGGCGGCGCGACCGAGGAACTTCAGCGCACACCGATAAGCAAGGTCGCAAGGATCGAGATCGTCGACGCGGCGAGCCTCGGCATCGCAGGCCTTTCCGGGCAGGTCGCGAATATCATCCTGACCGAGACCAAGAAAGCCACCGGCCAGTTCGAATGGCGGCCCGACTTCCGCGCCCATTTTGCGAAGCCTCGGCTCTTCGCCGGCAATATCAGCTATTCCGGCAAGAGCGGCCCGGTCGATTATACTTTGTCCGTCACCAACAACACAGGACGCGGCGGCTTCGGCGGCCCTATCATCCTCACCGACAAGGATGGGAACCTGATCGAGACTCGTGACGAGATCTATCACTCGGAAAGCGATCTCGTGACGTTCCAAACGAAGTTCGGAATCGACGGGCCGGGATCGTCGATCGGAAATTTGACGCTGGCCTACACGCCTTATTGGGCTCCGACCCACATCCGCGATGACCGCACGTTCGCGACGGGCGAAACTCGCCACCGAAGCACCATCACGAAGCTCGACGGCTGGTACTATGATGTCAACGCCGACTATGAATTCGCGCTCGGTCCCGGGCGGCTGAAGCTCATCGGCTTGCGTCACTTCGATCACGAGCCGGTCATCACGACGCAGATCCTGCATTTCGACGTGGATGATCACGATGAGGGAGTCCGCTTCTCGCGCGATTCGCGAATCGCTGAAACGATCGGCCGCGGCGAATATCACTGGAAAAGCGGCAAGAACGACTGGCAGGTCACCTTCGAACGCGCGTTCAACTCGCTCGACCAGAA
>DATAKH010000241.1:0-10644 GCA_036261735.1 Sphingomicrobium sp. | reverse complement strand
TTCCTCGTATCCCGGGCCGACGCGGCCGGGGCCGAAGCAGAGCTCGAAGCCTTGGGATTTCGGCGAATTGCGCGGACGCCGTTGGAGACAACCTGGCAGCTCGCGGATTCAGCCCGCGATCCGGCGACTGCGATTTCCGTCGAGGCCGACGATCCCTGGTCGCTGGACCTGCATTATTCGCTCGACGTCGTCGGCCCGCCCGGAGCCGCTACCGCAAGGCTTTCGGCCTTGCAGGAGTCGAGCAGGAGGGAGTCCGGCCCGTTTCCCGGTGCCAGCTGGCTAGGCCAGCCTGCGCTCCTCCTCCACCTTGCCGCACATGCCGGATCGGGGTTCCACAATCTGACGCTACTCAGGTTGGTCGAGATCGTGCTGGTGGCACGTGCGGGCCGAGCGGCGGGGGACCTCGACTGGGACGAGTTCCTCGAGGCCGGGCGCGTCACCGGAAGCCTCGCATTCGCCTTTCCTGCACTAGCCCTCGCCCGTCGGCTTTCGCCCGCTGACATTCCGCAAGCGGTAGTCGAGAAATGCGCAGCCCAGGCGCCGCTCGCGATCAGGCGGCTCGTCGCCGGAATGCGACCCGCGACCGCGCACGGAATCGATCGGCCCTCGGTTCGCGAACATTATGCCTGGACCAGCGGTGCCGGCGGCTGGTTGCGTCGCCTGGCCGCCGACATCGTGCCGGAGCCTGGCTCGTTCCGAAAATCGGCGGGGATCCACGCAGTGCGAGCGCGCGGGCTGCTGCGCTCGGCAGCGCGGCGCTGACCTATTCGGCAGCAGCCCTGAGATGGCCGTAGGCTTGGCTGTCGTCGGGCTCGACCTGCGCCGCTCGGCGGATCGCGCGCAATAAGGCCGGGTCGTCGTAATTCCCGAGTGCCCAGCGCCGGCGCGCGGCGAGGCTTCCAAGCGCCTTGCCCCACCGCCTTGTCCGCTTGTCGTGGACCGATGGGAAGCGGCTCTTGAGGACCGTCTCGAAATCCGTGACACGGTTGTGCGCCGCCGGGCTCAGCCACGGCGTTTGCGGGTTCACATGGGTCATCCAGTCGACCCATTCGGGCTGGATCCACTCCTCGAGCCGGTCGGGAGTCCCCGACAGCGGGTCGACTCCCCCGTAAGTCCCGCTTCGCTGCGGCGTAGGTGTGTAGAAATAGCTGATCAGCTCCATCGCGGGATTTGCGGACTTGAGCCTGCGGATGAAGCGGAGCGTGTTCTCGATCTCGGCTTCGGGCGCCTCGGGGTCGCCGAACACGAAGCTGAATTCGGGGACGATGCCATGCTCGCGGGTGCGGCGGGCGACCTCCATGATCTGGTCGGTGGTCGTCCCCTTGTTCATCCGCGCCAGCACTTCGTCGGATCCGGACTCGGCGCCGCAGAAGACCATCGCCAGCCCGGCTTTGCGGAGCATGCGCCAGGTGTCGTCGGAAAAGCGGCACAGGGTGTCGACCCGCGCTTCGCACCACCAGCGAAGCCCCAGCGGCGCGAGCGCGGCCGCAATTTCACGGGCATGGCGGTCGTTGAGGAAGAAATTATTGTCGTAGAAGTGCACCGAATCCATTCCGTGCTCGCGCGACAGGAAGGCGAGGTTGGCGGCCATTCGGGCCGGCGACTGGACTTTCTCGCGGCGGCCGAAAACAGCGATGACTCCGCAGAAATTGCAGCCGAACGGACAGCCGATCGACGCCTGGTAAACTCCTGAGCGGCGGCCGAGGAAGGTCGGGTGGAGATACTCGCCGACCGGGATCTTGTGATAGGGCGGATCGGCCAAGTCGTCAGGCCCGACCCACGGCCGTTCCGGAGTGAGGACGTGGCCGCCGTCCGCGTCTCGAAATCCAATCCCTGCAACCGAATCCGGATCGCGCTTTCCGGCGATCACATCGAGCAGCTCGACGAAGCTGTGCTCCCCCTGGCCTCGAACCAGCCAGTCGACGTAGGGCGCGTTGAGCACTGGCGCGGGGTAGAGGCTTCCGAAATTGCCGCCCCAGATGATCGGCAAGCCGGGGAAACGCTGCTTGAGTGCCCGCGAAAGCGGCACCGCGCTGACCAGCTGCGGCCCCGGCATGACCGTGAGGGCTATCGCCTCGACCGGGTCGCCGCTCGCTTTCTGGCGTGACACGATCCCCGCGATCTCTTCCAGAGGGTCCATGTCCGGCAGGTTGCCGTCGACGATTTCCCAGCTTCGCTCCGGCGGAAGCGCCGCTCCGATCGCCATCAGCGACAGCGGGAAGCGGCGGTTCGCCGGCCTCGTAGCGCGCGGGTTGACGAGGACGATCATCGAACCTCTGCCGTCCACAGGTCGAAGCGCGAAGGCGGGCGCCGCCCCGATAGCGCCGCCACCAGCGGCCGAAGCTCGTAGGCAAGCGGGTAAAGCACTCGGCGCCTGCGCCACTCCATGCCGGACGCCGCCGCCAGGCGCGCGGGAGTCAGGAACTCGATGCAATCGAGCGACGTCAGCGCTTCCGCGCGATCGCCGAATTGCTCGCGCGCGCTCCCGCGCTTTTCCGCGACCATGGCCTCGCCGTCACTTTCCCGGCGGTAGAAGGGGGAATCGAGGATCGCGATCGTCCCGCCGCAGCGGGTGACCCGCTTCGCCTCGGCGAGCGCAGCCGGCAAATCGAGCGCATAATGCAACGAGGCATTGAAGACGGTCATGTCGGTGCTGTCGTCAGCCAGCGGGATTGCATCGAACGAGGCGAGGATTCGCTCGAAATGAGTCGGCCAATCGCCCGCACCAAGACCATCGACATCGTCCCCGCGAATATCGAGAGCGATAGCCGAATGGCCGAGGGCGGCGACTCGATGGCTTAGCCAGCCGTTGCCGGCGCCAAGGTCGAGCACCGTCAATGGGCGGGCCATGGCAGCGGCCGTCGGTTCGAGCAATCTGTCGAGGAATGTCTCGAACGTCCGCGCTCGAACCGCCCATTGGCGTGCGTGCGGGCCGTTTCTCAGCCAGGGCAAAGCCAGCAGGTCCGCTTCCGCCAGCCGACGGCCCTCGTACTCACGGTGTTCCGCATAGGCCGCGGCGAAGCTGGCCAGCTTCACGTCCAGCATAGCCTCAGGCATCCGATCGGCGCACGAAGCGGTGAAGCACATGGTCGCCAAGCACCGCAAGCGGCCTCGAAAGCCGTTCGTCGAGAGCCTCCAGCGTGGACAACAGGCGCGGCCGGCCAGAAATCCACGGTTCGGCCGCGCTCGGCGGAACGAACACGCCTATTCCGCGCTGGCCGGCATGGTCGAACCACGGCGCCATTGCCGACGTCAGCTCGCGCGCGGTGAAATAGCGGACGCAAAAATTGCTCCCGGAGAGCCGGGCCGGGACGGCGCCGCGCCGGAAGCGGCGGACCATCGCGCTGGGCCGATGCCGAACTGCCTCGACGATCCATTCGGCCGGGCAAAAGGTGCCGAACACCACCAGCACTACAGCGCCGCCGGGCCGAACCAGCTTCGCCAGTCCGCGCGCAACGGGCGCGAGGTCGTCGACGCAATTGAGCGCCGCGAAATTCGAGAAGGCACCATCGAAACGCTCGCCGCCAAGATCGATGGTCTCTGCAGCGGCAACCTCAGCCCGCAACTCCGGTCGGCCGGCGAATTTCGCGCGCGCTCGCTGGACCATTCGCGGCGAGACGTCGGTGAGGAGTACGCGACGGCCGTTGTCGGCAAGCCACAGCGCGTCCTCGCCCGTGCCCCCGCCGATCTCGACGATGCTCGCTCCCGGAGCGAAGGCGTCGAGAAGTTCGCTTCGGACCGAGCGCCGCTGCGCGGCGACGCTTTGCCACGGGCGGAAGCGGTCGTCGAAAGCGTCGGCTATGCGGTCGAAGGCGAGGGCGGCCCGGGTCAGCTCGACGGAGGCCATTGCGTCAGCTTCCCGCGGCGACGAGCATCGGCGCCGGCGAACGGCGGCTGTGCGCCTCATCCTCCAGCAGCTGCCACGCTTCCGCGTCGATCGTGCAAGTTTCGGCCTGGCGGTGGAGGAGATCGCGGATTCGGCGATAGAAGCCAGTCTCGAAGGTCCCCTGGAACAGCATCGCCAGGTCCCCGGTGTCGTGCCAGTTGCGGCGCGCTCCGAGCTGCGCCCGGACCCGGTCGTAGAAAGCGGTCCCGGGGAGTGGGTAGGCAACGGACACGCCGATGTCGTCAGGCATCTCGTCGGCGATCAGGTCGCGCGTCGCGAGGATGTCTTCCCATTCCTCGGAGGGATAGCCGAGCTGGATGAACCAGCAGACCCGGATTCCGTTCTTCCGCAGGAGTCGTGTCGCGGTGCGGGCGCCACCGACTTTCGTCCCTTTGTCCATCGCGTCGAGGATCTTCTGCGAGCCGGACTCGACACCGAGCCAGACCTCCGCTGCGCCGGCGCTCGCCAGCCCGGCGGCCACCCTCGGGCTGATGAGGTTGACGCGCGACTGCATCGAAAAGGGAATGTGGGCATCGCGCCGCGAAAGTTCGGAAGCGAAGGACTCGATCCAGCCGGGGTTGAGGCCGAGGATATCGTCGGTGAACCACAGGTGCGATGGCGCGACCTCGCTCTTGAGCCGCGCCATTTCCTCGACGACATTGCCTGGCGATCGGACGGTGTAGCGCCGCCCGAAGGTCGGCTTCGCGCACCAGTTGCACGCATAGGGGCAGCCGCGCGAGGCAGCAATGTTCCAGGACAGCTTGCCGCCCCAGGCGCGGCGATAGCTTTCGACGTCCACGAGATCCCAGGCGGGCAGCGGAAGCGAGTCGAGATCGCGCTCGGGGCGGCAGGGTCCGGTCGTTCCGGTCCCGGGCAGGACGAGGCCGGGGAGCTGGCGAAGGTCGCGTTCGCCCCCGGCCCAAAGGCCAGCAACCCGAAGCAACGTGGCCTCGCCCTCCCCCTCGATCACGACGTCGGCGCCGGCGTCGAAATAGGCCTCGGGGTGGTCGCTCGCGTCGGGTCCGTTGACGGCGACCAGGCATCCCTGATCGCGCGCAAGCCTGATCATTGCCAGCGCACTCTCGCGGCGCACCGTCGTGCACATCTTGGTCAGGAAGTTGAAATTGTCCTCCATGAGCGCGACGATGGCCGGGCGTATCTTGCCAAGCATCCGCTCGAAGGCGTCGATTCCCGTCTCGAAGGTCGCGTCGAAAAGGGCGACCCGATGTCCGGCACTCCGGACCAGCGCGGCGGCCGTGAGCGTCGACAGCGGAGCATAAGGCCGCATCCGGGCAATTTGCTTCTCGTCTTGAACCAGGAAGTTGGAGTGGGCGAACAAAATCACGGGCGAGCTGCCCGACAGCAATGAGCGGGGGTCGCGACGGTGCGAACGACGGAGAGTGAAGCCCGGCAGCCGCACAGCGAGTCGGCGCTTCGCTTTGCCCCCCTCGGTATACCTGCCGCGATCATCGCCGACGATTCCGCCCTCCTAGACGCGGCGATCGCGAACTTCGCAGACCTCAGGGATGACACCGATGCCGATCCGAGAATCGTCATCCGCCTGCGCCGCAACGAGCTCGCCACTGCCAATGTAGGTTTCGCGGTTTCGGTCAAAGGTTCATGCCTCACTATCGAAGGCCAAGGCGTCGGGGGCCATGCAGACGCCGCGACGGGCAGGGCGGAGTGCCGTTTCTCCAGCGGTTATCGCCACGAAAGCAGGATTCTGGCCGAGATCGGCGAGACGCTGCTGCTGTTCCTCCTGACCCGTTCGGGGCGGGTGCCGGTCCATGCCGCTTGCATCGTCATCGGCGAGACGGCGATTCTGCTCGCCGGCCGCAGCGGTTGCGGCAAGAGCTCGCTTGCCCTTGCGGCGCAGCGGCAGGGTCTCCCCGTTCTTTCGGAGGACACGACCTACGTCGAGCTTGAGCAGAGGTTGCGAATCCGCGGCTGGCCCGGCGCGATCCACCTGAACCTCGCCGACGCGCCGGAAGGCGAGTTTCCGCAACGGCGGCGGGGCGGGCGCACCAAGGCCGCGGTGTCCCGGATCCCGGCCATGCCGTTCGCCGAGCGCGCTGTCCTCGTCGCAATAGAGCCGGGCCGGAAGCTGGAGCTGGAGCGCGTCGAAGCGGACAGGCTGTTGGCCCAGCTGCCGGCGGCGGAACCGGGCTTCGACCTGCTTGCGCCGCAGGTGGAAAAAGCGATGGCGGCGGTTGCCGAGGGCGGCGCCTGGCGCCTGACCCTGAACGACTCCCCTGGCGATGCCGTCTCGCTTTTGCGGGAGCAGTTCGGACGAGCCATCACCGACATGTGAACGCCGGGCCCGCTTCGCGGAACTTACCAAAGGACGCATTCCTTGGCTGGGGGATCAACAATGCTGTCGAATGCGACCTTCACCGGAAGCACGCTGATGATCACCGGCGGCACCGGGTCGTTCGGATCGACGATGCTTCGCCATTTCCTAAACCTCCCGGTGAAGGAAATTCGAATCGTCAGCCGCGACGAAAAGAAACAGGACGATTTGCGCCGGCGCTGCGGCGACGAGCGGGTCAAGTTCCACATCGCCGATGTCCGCGACGCGACGACCATGGACCTGCTCTGCCGGGGAGTCGATTTCATCTATCACGCCGCAGCCCTGAAGCAGGTGCCGTCGTGCGAGTTCCACCCAAGCGAGGCGGTCGCGACGAACGTGCTCGGCACCGCCAACGTCGTCGACGCGGCGATCCGTAATAACGTGCGAAGGGTTATCTGTTTGTCGACTGACAAGGCAGTCTATCCGGTCAATGCGATGGGCATGTCAAAGGCGCTGATGGAAAAGGTGGTGGCCAGCCGATCCCGGATGAGTGCGGACACCGGCGTTGTCCTGGCCTGCACTCGCTACGGCAACGTCCTCGCCTCGCGCGGCTCGGTCGTCCCGCTGTTCGTGGAGCAGGTGCGCTCCGGAAAGCCGATCACCGTCACCGATCCGCGAATGACGCGCTTTGTCATGACCCTCGACGAGGCGGTCGAGCTGTGCCTGTACGCATTCGAGCATGCCCGTAGCGGCGACATGCTGGTGCAGAAGACGCCTGCGGTCAGTCTCGGCAACCTTGCCGAGGCCGTGCTAAGGGTGATGAAACGGGAGGATCACGAAATTCGGGTCATCGGAGCGCGTCACGGGGAAAAGCGTCACGAGACGCTGCTTACCAACGAAGAGATGGCCGCGGCCGAGGATTGCGGCCGCTACTACCGTATTCCCTGCGACAACCGCGATCTCAACTACGAGGCCTATTTTACCGAGGGCGACGAGCGGCTGCTTCACAGCAGCAATTATGATTCCGAAAATGCTCGCCAGCTCGACGTGGACGAGATGGCGGCCATGCTCGAATCGCTTCCCGACCTTCAGCGCTGCCTCGTTCGAGACGCGGTCTATGAATTCTAAAGTCCGCGCCGTCACGGTGACGGGCGCACACGGGTTCGTCGGGCGCAACCTGTGCCTGCGGCTGGCCGAGCGCGGGATCGAGGCGGTTCCCGTCACCCGCGAAACCACGCCAGCCGAATTGCGCGCCGCGCTGGCGCGAAGCGACGTCGTAGTTCACTTGGCAGCGGAGAATCGGCCCGCCGAGCCGGCCGACTTCATGCGCGTCAATCGCGACTACACAGCCATGGTTGCCGATGAGATCGCCGAATCGGGCAAGCGTCCGCTCGTCCTTGTCGCCTCTTCGGTCCGTGCCGCCGGGGACGACGAATACGGGCGCAGCAAGCGGGCCGGCGAATTGGCGATGGAGGCGATCGGCAATTCCGCGACGGTGTCGATCTGGCGCCTGCCCAACCTGTTCGGGAAATGGGCGCGGCCCAATTATAATTCGGTCGTCGCGACCTTCTGCCATAACCTGGCGCACGGGCTGCCGCTGGCAATCGACGATCCCGCCGCACCATTGTCGCTGCTCTACATCGACGATCTCATCGACGAGTGGCTCGCCGCGATCGATGGGGATGCCAAACCCGGGCTCGTCGAGCCCGACGGCGTTCATCGCACCTCGGTCGGGGAACTCGCGGACCTGCTCCAGTCGATGGCCGAGGGCCGCCGGGCAGGGCAGGTGATGCACGTGGGAAGCGGCTTCGAGCGCGCGCTCTCCGCCACCTACCTGTCCTATCTGGAGCCCGAGCAATTTCGCTGTCCGCTCGTCACTCGGGACGATAGCCGCGGCAGCTTCTCCGAAGTGCTTCGAACCCCCGACAGCGGCCAGGTCTCGGTGCTGACCGTTCATCCTGGGCAGACCCGCGGCGGCCACTATCACCACACCAAGGCGGAGAAGTTCGTGGTCGTTCATGGCCGCGCCCGGTTCCGCTTCCGGCATGTCCTTTCTGGCGAGTCTGTCGAGTTCGTCGTCGGAGACGACTCGCTCGAGGCGGTCGAAACGATCCCGGGATGGATCCACGACATCACCAGCGTGGGTGACGGAGATGTTGTCGCTTTGCTTTGGGCGAGCGAGCAGTTCGACCCGGCCCGCCCGGACACGGTCAGCAGCCCGCTGTGACCGCGCCTCGGCTCAAGGTGATGACGGTGGTCGGGACTCGGCCGGAAATCATTCGGCTGTGCCGGGTTATCCCAGCGCTGGACAAGGCGACGCATCACGTCCTCGTCCACACCGGCCAGAACTACGATCCCGAGCTCTCCGACGTTTTCTTCGACGAGCTGGGCCTTCGCCAGCCCGACCATCGGCTCGACGCCGCCGGCGCTTCGCCCGCCGAGACGATCGGCAAGACCATCATTGCAGTCGACAAGGTTCTCGAGGGCGAGCGGCCCGATGCCCTGCTTGTTCTCGGCGACACCAACTCCTGCCTCGCAGTCATCGCCGCAAAGCGCCGCCGGATCCCGGTGTTCCACATGGAGGCAGGCAACCGCTGCTTCGACGAGCGCGTGCCCGAGGAGATCAACCGCCGGATCGTCGACCATACGTCGGACATCAACCTGACCTATTCCGCGATCGCCCGCGAATATCTGCTCGCCGAAGGCTTCCCGGCGGACCGGGTGATCAGGACCGGAAGCCCGCTTTTCGAGGTGCTCGCCCATCACCGCGCCGCGATCGACTCATCCGACGCGGTCGCCCGGCTTGGCCTCGATTCCGGCGGCTATTTCCTCGTCAGTTGCCATCGCGAGGAAAATGTCGACGACCCCGAGCGGCTGCGGTCGTTCGCCGCCATTCTCGATACCGTCGCCAAGTCGCACGGCCTGCCGATCCTGCTCAGCACGCACCCGCGCACCAGGGCCCGGATCGAGGCGCTTGGGCTCCAGTTCGATCCGCTCGTCCGCTTGTGCAGTCCGTTCGGCTATCTCGACTATGTCGCGCTCCAGCTCAACGCCCGCGCCGTGCTGTCGGACAGCGGCACGATCAGCGAGGAATCGGCCATCCTCGGCTTCCCCGCGCTCAACATCCGCGACGCGCATGAGCGGCCCGAAGCCATGGAGAACGCGGTGGTGATGATGACCGGTCTCGATCCCGCCGCAGCGCTACGGGCGCTCGATGTGCTTTTCGCCCGGCAAGGCGCGCCGGCGCTGCCCGCCGATTATTCGGTACCGGACGTGTCGGAGAAAATCGTCCGGATCATCCTCAGCTATACAGGCTATGTGCGCCGGACGGTGTGGCGCGAGGCGACCTAGTAGCGTGCGGTTCCTGTTGCTCCCGATGCGCTTCCCGATCGAGCCGGGCAACAGCTACCTCACCACGGAACTGGCCGATGCGCTGCTCGACGCAGCGCATCAGGTGCGTGTCCTGCAGCTCGACTGGGAGTCCGAACCCGGCCGGTCGACTCAATCGCTGGTGAGTGAGCGAGGAATCGCCGTCGATCGCGTCTTCCCGCGCGCAATCGGCAAGCCAGGAAGCTTCCTCTACCGCGCCAGCAAGTTCGTGCTGAGCGCCCGCCACGTCGGCCGCGAAGCGCGCCACCGGCTGACGATGAACCAGTTCGACTGCGTCATCGCCTGGATGCCTGCAATCGCTTTCGCGCCGGTGGTCCGGCAGGCGGCGCGGGCGGGCGTCCCCTCGCGCCAGCTGATCATCTGGGACTTCTTCCCCGATCATCACGCCGAGATCGGCCGGGTGCCGGGCGGTCTGGTTCGCTGGTTGGCAAGGCGGTGGGAGCAGAGCCTGGTCCGCACCTTCACCACGATCTTTTGCACTCTTCCGGCAAATTGCGATTACCTCCGGCGGCGGTTCCGGCTTGCGGAGCGGCAGCAGGTTCGGATTGCGCCCGTGTGGACGACGCTTGAGATGCCCGCGCCGGTCGACCGTGCGGAAGTGCGGTCGCGCTATTCGCTCCCCGCCGAGGCGCCAATCGCAGTTTTCGGCGGTCAGATCGCGGCCGGACGCGGCTTCGAACAGATGCTTGCCGCCGCCGAGGGATCGCCTCTCGCCTTCCTGTTCGTCGGCGACGGTCCGATGGCAGACGACGTGTCGGCCCGGGCTAAAACGGCGCCCAATGTCTTTTACCTTCCCGCGATGCCATCCGCAGATTTTCAGGAGCTGCTAAGCGCCTGCGATGTCGGCCTGGTCGCGACGGTCCCGGGCGTGACGTCGCAGACGATGCCGTCGAAAACCTTCGCCTACCTCAAGGCCGGATTGCCGGTCGTCGCCGCGGTTGAGCCCGGCAATGAATTCGCGGCACTTCTCGAGCAGCGCGCGCTCGGCCGGGCGGTGCCATTCGGCGATCCCGACGCTTTCCAACGCGAAGCTGCAGCCCTGGCGACAGACGATCTTTTCCGGGAAGGCCTCGCGGAG
>DATAKH010000240.1:0-12372 GCA_036261735.1 Sphingomicrobium sp. | reverse complement strand
GGACATCATCTCGCAGCTCGTTCCGATCGTCATCGAACAATCGAACCGCGGCGAGCGCAGCTTCGACATCTATTCGCGGCTGCTTCGCGAGAGGATCGTCTTCATCACCGGCGCCGTCGAGGACCATATGGCCAGCCTCGTCACCGCGCAGCTGCTCTTCCTCGAGTCCGAGAACCCGAAGAAGGACATATTCATGTACATCAACTCGCCGGGTGGGGTCGTGACCGCCGGAATGGCGATCCACGACACGATGCAATATATCCGGCCCAAGATCGGGACCGTATGCATCGGCCAGGCCGCATCGATGGGAAGCTTCCTCCTCGCGGCAGGCGAGCCGGGGATGCGAGTAGCGTTATCCAACAGCCGGATCATGATCCACCAGCCGTCCGGCGGAGCCCAGGGAATGGCCGCGGACATTGAGATCCAGGCACGCGAAATCCTGCGAATCCGCGCTCGGCTCAATTCGCTCTATGCGAAATATACCGGTCAACCGATCGAGGAGATCGAGAAGTCGATGGACCGCGACAAGTTCATGGAAGCCGACGAGGCCAAGCAGTTCGGGATCATCGACGAAGTCTTCGAAAAGCGACCCGATACGGGCGATGATTCGGGAACCGGCGCGGGCGAAGTGACGCCGAGCTGAGCGGCGCTTCGGGGTTGCGCTGCGGTAAAACCCTGCCATTGGGACGGTAAGGTCTGCGACAACAGGGGGTCGCTTACATGTTCGGATGGTTCCAGCGCCTTTTGCCGAAGAAGGGTGATTTCTTCGGATTGTTCGAGGCGCATTCGGCTGCAGTGGTTGCGGCGGCCGCGGCGCTTCGCGACCTGGCCGCGGACGGCGGCACAACCGAAGAGCTTCTCGAGCGAATCCAGAAACACGAGCATGAGGCTGACGACGTCATCCGCGAAGTGCTCAAGGCCGTCCGGCTGACGTTCCTGACCCCGTTCGACCGGAGCGCGATCACGCACCTGATCGGCGCAATGGATGATGCCGTCGACGAAATGCTGGCTGCCGCGAGAGCCATCGACCTGTACGAGCTTCGCGAGATGAGGCCGGAAATGAAGCGGATCGTCGAGCTTATCGTCGAGGCTGCGGCTGTGACGTCGCAGGCGATTCCGCTGCTCCGCAACGTCGGCCGCAACGGTGCCGAGCTCCACAGGCTGACTGAGCGGCTCGTAAGTCTCGAAGGCGAGGCCGACGATGTTCATGCCGCGGGTCTCAAGCTCGCCTTCCAGGAATATTCGAAAAGCAGTCCGATCCAGTTCGCGGTCACCCGCGAGGTCTTCAAACACCTCGAAAGGGTCACGGACGCCTTCGAGGACGTCGCGAATGAAATCGACGGCATCGTGATCGACCATTCGTAGGCACAGGGCAGCATGCACGAGCTCGCCCTACCGCTGCTGATCGGCCTTATTGCCGTCGCCCTGGCGTTCGATTTCCTCAACGGACTCCACGACGCCGCCAACTCCATCGCGACGGTCGTCGCCACGCGGCTTCTTAGCCCGCTCGCGGCAGTCGGTTTCGCCGCTTTCTTCAACTTCGCCGCCTATTTCCTCGCCTTGGCGGTTCCCCAGCTTCACAAGGTCGCGGAAACGGTCGGCGCCGGCCTCATCGACAAGAACCTGGTGACGCCCGCGGTCGTGTTCGGCGCACTGGGCGGGGCGATGTTCTGGAACATCGTGACCTGGCTCAAGGGTATCCCGTCCTCATCGAGCCATGCGCTTGTGGGCGGAATCGTCGGGGCCGGGGTGGCTCACGCTTCGGTGTCGGCGATCGAATGGCCGGGCCTCAGCAAGACTCTGATCGCGATCGTGCTGTCGCCGACGCTCGGCATGATGCTCGCGATGCTGATCATGCTGCTGACAAGCTGGCTTGGAGTACGAGCGACCGCCCGCGGGGCCGAGCGCAGCTTCCGCGCCCTCCATCTCATCTCCTCCGCGACCTACTCGCTTGGGCACGGGCTCAACGATGCCCAGAAGACGATGGGGATCATCACCGTGCTGCTTTACTCGACCGGCTATTTGTCGGGCGAATTCCATGTCCCGCACTGGGTAGCCCTGAGCTGCTACGTGGCGATCGCTCTGGGGACGCTGTCGGGCGGTTGGCGGATCATCGAGACGATGGGCACCCGCATCACCAAGCTCTCGCAGCACCAGGGATTTAGCGCGTCCGCCGGCGGCTCGGTAATGCTGCTGTCCGCATCTTGGCTCGGAATCCCGGTTTCGACCACACATACGATTACTGGCTGTGTGATCGGAGCCGGTGCCGCCCGCCGCGCCTCGTCGGTCCGCTGGGGTGTAGCCCGCAGCGTCGCCATCGCCTGGATCATCACCATCCCCGCGTCGGCTATCGTCGGTGCGCTCTTCTACCTACTGACGCGGCTGTTCTGAGGGCTCGCAAAGGCGACGCCGCTAAGGGGGAGGGGCCGCTCGGACGAGCTGGCGTTCGCCATCGACTATTAACAGAGTATCGCCCGGCCCGCTCTTGTCCGCTTTGTCGGGCGCATCCATATCAGTGACCGAAATGGCACATCGGCACAGGGCGTTAACCGAACCCCAAGCTTGCGTGTGCTAGAAATCCGGTTAGCGTGGCCGGTGCGGAGCTGTCGGCTCCGTCAAGCGTAGGACGCAAGGAACTCAATGACGAAACTATCGGGCAGCGACGGCAAGAGCACCCTTTACTGCTCGTTCTGCGGCAAGTCGCAGCACGAGGTCCGCAAGCTCATTGCCGGGCCAACGGTGTTCATCTGCGACGAATGCGTCGAGCTGTGCAACGATATCATCCGCGAAGAGACCAAGTCTGCCCTGGTAAAGACCAGGGACGGGGTTCCGACCCCGGCCGAGATCTGCAAGGTGCTCGACGATTACGTAATCGGCCAGGACCGCGCCAAGCGCGTCCTCTCGGTCGCGGTCCACAACCACTACAAGCGGTTGAACCACAGCGGCAAGTCCGGCGCGGAGGTCGAGCTCGCGAAGTCGAATATTCTCCTCATCGGCCCCACGGGTTGCGGGAAAACGCTGCTTGCGCAGACGCTTGCACGCATTCTTGATGTTCCGTTCACAATGGCAGATGCGACCACGCTGACCGAGGCCGGTTATGTCGGCGAGGATGTCGAGAACATCATCCTCAAGCTGCTCCAGGCCTCCGACTACAATGTCGACAAGGCGCAGCGCGGGATCGTCTATATCGACGAGATCGACAAGATCAGCCGCAAGTCGGACAATCCGTCGATTACGCGCGATGTCTCGGGCGAGGGAGTGCAGCAGGCGCTCCTGAAGCTGATGGAGGGCACGACCGCTTCGGTCCCGCCGCAGGGCGGCCGCAAGCACCCGCAGCAGGAATTCCTGCAGGTCGACACCACCAACATCCTGTTCATCTGCGGCGGCGCCTTCGCGGGGCTGGAGAAGATCATCTCCGACCGAATGGAAGGCAAGTCGATGGGCTTCGGCGCCCATGTCGCGGCCCCCGACGAGCGCAAGACCGGCGAGATCCTGCAGCATTGCGAGCCCGAGGACCTGCTGAAATTCGGCCTGATCCCCGAGTTCATCGGCCGACTGCCGGTTATAGCGACCCTGCTGGACCTCGACGAAGAGGCGCTGATCAAGATCCTGGTCGAGCCCAAGAACGCGCTCGTGAAGCAATATCACAAGCTGTTCGACATGGAGGACGTCGACCTCGCGTTTAGCGACGACGCCCTGGGGGCGGTTGCCCGCAAGGCGATCGACCGCAAGACCGGCGCCCGCGGCCTCCGCTCGATCCTCGAGGGAATCCTGCTCGACACGATGTTCGACCTGCCGTCGATGGACGGGGTCGACGAGGTCCATATCGACAAGGACGTCGTCGAAGGGCGCAAGGACCCGGTCCGGGTCTATGCGAAGAAGGGTAAGACCGGCGACGCCGCGTGAGTCCTAGTCCCGGGGGCGCTGTGGCGGTGGGCGCCACGGGCCCGCTTCGATTTCTTCCAAGAGCGATCCGGACGCCCCAGCGTCCGCTTCGCGCGATCGCCATCGGATGGCTAACCGCTTTCCCGCCGACGATCCTTTTCGCGATCCTCGGGTCCATTCTCCTGCCGCAGGCGGAGCCGCCCCAATTTGCGATGAGCGGAGCTGCGGCGATTTTTGCGCTGGTGATCTTCTCGCCTGTAATCGAGACTCTGATCATGGGTGCTGTTCTGCTGGTGCTGCTTCGGCTAGTTCCAACGGTGGCCGCCATTGCGATCAGCACAATCGGGTGGGGAATAGCGCATTCGCTTGCGACCCCCATCTGGGGCCTGGTGATCTGGTGGCCGTTCCTGGTCTTCTCGACACTGTTCGTGGCGTGGCGAAGCCGCTCGCTGGTCCTCGCGTTCACGATCCCGATGGTCGTGCATGCCCTCCAGAACCTGATCCCGGCGCTGCTCGTCGCCTACGCAGCGCCGGCCTAATCATTCGCCATCGAGCGGTAGCGTATCGCGTTCGCCCTGCGGAGCTCCGAGCGCCTCCTCGGCCTTCTCGACCTGTTCATCTGTGGGCGGTTCGGGGAGATCCTTCTCGCCGGGAGCTAGGCTGTCGTCGGGGATTCCGGGCGCCGTCCCGGCAATGTTCTCGTCGAGCGGCTCGGCGTTCGGGCCAGTGCTGATCTTCTCGCGTTCCGTCATGTCACCGCCTCCTGGCGGATTCAGCGCGCCGATAATGGACTTGTTCCCGCGTTGCGCAAGGCGCGCGCGCTGCCCATATAGGCTCCATGACTCGCTTTCTCCCGCTTCTCCCGCTTCGCGACATCGTCGTTTTCCCGCAGCGGATCGTTCCCCTTTTCGTCGGCCGTGAAAAGTCCGTCGCGGCGCTCGAAGCCGCAATGGCAGCCGACAAGGAGCTGTTCCTGGTCGCGCAGCTTGACCCGGCCGAGGACGATCCCGGCCGCGACGATCTCTACGACCTGGGAGTCGTGGCGAGCGCGATGCAGCTTCTGAAGCTGCCCGACGGAACGGTCCGCGTACTCGTGGAAGGTGCCAAACGCGCAAAGCTCGTCGGCCTTGTCGAGCGCGACGGTTATGTCGCCGCCGAAATCGAGGAAATCGAAGAGCAGAAAGCGGACGGACCGGAAGTCCAGGCGCTGATGCGCTCGGTCGTCGAACAGTTCGACAATTATGCGAAGCTCAACAAGCGGCTTCCCCCGGAAACGGGGATCCAGCTCGCCGAGCTCGACGACCCGTCAGTCCTGTCCGATGCCGTAGCCTCCAACCTTTCGATCAAGGTCGCCGACAAGCAGGCAATCCTCGGCGAGCTCAACCCGGCGCGCCGGCTTGAAATGGTGTTCGCCTTCATGGAGGGCGAGCTCGGTGTGCTCCAGGTCGAGAAGAAAATCCGAAGCCGGGTCAAGCGCCAGATGGAGAAGACCCAGCGGGAATATTACCTCAACGAGCAGCTGAAGGCGATCCAGCGCGAGCTGGGCAACGAAGGCGAAGAAGGCGGCGATGAGCTCCAGGAGCTGGCCGCCAAGATTCGCAAGACCAAGCTGTCGAAAGAGGCGGCAGCCCGCGCCAATGCCGAGCTGAAGAAGCTGAAGGCGATGGCGCCGATGTCCGCCGAGGCGACCGTCGCCCGCAATTATCTCGACGTCCTGCTCGGGCTGCCGTGGGGCAAGAAGTCGAGGGTCAAGAAGGACCTCGTCGAAGCCGAGCGTATTCTCGACGAGGACCACTACGGGCTCGAGAAGGTGAAGGAACGGATCGTCGAGTATCTCGCCGTGCAGGCGCGTACCAACAAGCTGAAGGGGCCGATCCTGTGCCTCGTCGGCCCGCCGGGTGTCGGCAAGACCTCACTCGGCCGCTCGATCGCCCGTGCGACCGGCCGCGAGTTCGTTCGCCAGTCGCTGGGCGGAGTCCGCGACGAAGCGGAAATTCGCGGCCACCGGCGCACCTACATCGGCTCGCTTCCGGGCAAGATCATTTCGAATATCCGCAAGGCGGGAACGAGTAACCCGCTGTTCCTCCTCGACGAGATCGACAAGCTCGGCCAGGACTTCCGCGGCGACCCGTCGTCTGCACTGCTCGAAGTTCTCGATCCCGAACAGAATTCGAAGTTCCAGGACCATTATCTCGAGCTCGATTACGACCTGTCGGACGTGATGTTTGTCACCACCGCCAACTCGCTCGACATGCCCCAACCACTGATGGACCGCATGGAGATCATACGGCTCGAAGGGTACACAGAGGACGAAAAAGTCCAGATTTCCAAGCGCCACCTGATCCCGAAGCAGATGGAAGCCCACGGGCTGAAGCCGGAAGAATTGGTATTTACCGACGGCGGCCTGAAGGCCATGATCCAGCATTATACTCGCGAGGCCGGCGTCCGGACTCTCGAGCGCGAGCTGGCGAAGGTCGCTCGCAAGTCGTTGCGCCAGATCCTGGAAGGCAAAGTGGAGTGCGTCGAGCTAACCGCCGACAACGTCTCCGAATTCCTCGGGGTGCGCAAATATCGTTACGGACTTGGCGAGGAGGAGGACCAGATCGGCGCGGTCACCGGGCTGGCCTGGACCGAAGTCGGCGGCGAGCTTCTGACGATCGAGGCGGTAACGGTACCCGGCAAGGGTGAGATCAAGACGACTGGCAAGCTTGGCGACGTGATGAAGGAGTCGGTCCAGGCGGCGATGAGCTTCGTAAAGGCGCGCTCGCCGTCATTCGGAGTAAAGCCCAGCCTGTTCGCCCGGAAGAATATCCATGTTCACTTGCCCGAGGGCGCGGTTCCGAAGGACGGCCCGTCCGCCGGCGTTGGAATGGTCACGGCAATGATTTCGACGCTTACGGGAATCCCGGTAAGGCGCGACGTCGCAATGACTGGCGAAGTGACGCTTCGCGGGCGCGTCCTTCCCATCGGCGGATTGAAGGAAAAGCTGCTGGCGGCGCTTCGCGGCGGTATCAAGACGGTTCTAATCCCGGCCGAGAACGAGAAAGACCTGGCCGAAATACCGAAATCGGTGACGGAGAACCTCGAGATCATCAGCGTCAGCCACGTCGACGAGGTTCTCGCCCACGCGATGACTGAGCCGATGCGGCCGATCGAGTGGACCGACGCCGACGAGCATGCGGCCGAAGCGACGATCCCTCCGGCCGAGCCCGGCGGCGAGGCCGCAGTCCGCCACTAGGCCTGTCGTTTGAGGTCGAAGGGCTTTGACTCAGGTTGCGACTCTGGCGTTAAGTCGCGACAAGAAACTGCGCGAGTCTCGCGCGAGTGACCGGGGAGCAGGGAGCGAATGAACAAGCAGGAACTGATCGGCCACGTCGCCGACCGCGCCGGATTCAGCCGCAGCGAGGCGGGTCGGGCGGTCGAAACGATGCTCGAGGTGATCACGTCGGCGCTGAAGCGCGGCGACGAAGTCCGGCTGGTCGGTTTCGGCAATTTCACGGTCACTCGCCGAAAGGCGTCCACCGGCCGCAACCCGCGCACCGGCGAGCCGATGCAGATCAAGGCGACGTCGCAGCCGAAGTTCCGCCCCGGCAAGGTGCTCAAGGACGCCGTTCAAAGCTAGACGAAGAGGCCGGGCGCTTTTATGCGCGGCCAACTCGGGATGGGCGCGTAGCTCAGCGGTAGAGCACACCCTTCACACGGGTGGGGTCACAGGTTCAATCCCTGTCGCGCCCACCATCCCCGGCAGGCAGCGGAAAACTAATGGTGGAGACGCCGCTTGGAAGTCGAGCGCGCTGTCGAAACGGCCGAAGCAGCCGAAATCGCAGCATGGCGTTCGAGATAGGCTGGCTGGAAACAGGCGAGACGCCGTAGCTCCGACCATCGCTTGAACGCAATTTCGCGGCCCACGCGCTCGATCAGGCCCTGGCGTTCGAGATCGGCAAAGACCCTGTTGACGTTGACCGATGTCTGGCCCGTCATGTCGGCAATCTGCTGCTGGGTGAACGGATTGACCATCTTTTCATGCTCGCAATCGATCCCGGTTCGGGCAGCAGTCTCGCAAAGCAGGTGAGCGACCCGGGCGATCGAATCCCTTCGGCCGCAATTGACCAGCCATTCGTAACCGATTGCCTCGTTGCGCTGGACCAGGCCGCGGAAGAATCGTTGCAGCTGCGGATGCTTGTCGACGATGGCATTGAAGTCTTCGGCCTTGCCGATGAGCACTTCGCTTCGAACGATCGCCTGGATCCCGTAATTGGCCCGTCCTTCGGCGGGCAAGATGCCGTCGCCCGGGAAACGGAGTGCAACGATCTGGCGCCGGCCGGATTCGTCGCTTTTGTACTTTGCGAGGATTCCGGAGCGGACGAACATCACCTCGTTCCGCTCCGCGCCAACTTCGCGGAACGGACGCCTCGGGCTCGCCTGCACGACCATGTGAGGCATTTGCTCGAGCGCGGCCGCAACCACCGGGTCGAGTCCCGCAACCTCGAGACTTTCCTTTGGCGATATCGGTGGAGCGGTGGCTAGGCTTGGCCCGCGACTCGACAGCATTGGCAGTTCTCCCCGCGTGCAGCATGAGGCCGCTCCCAGTCGGGCGCAAGGAGAAACAATTGTCGGCGGTCAGCAATAGGTGCTAAAATTGCGTGTTCGATTGCGCGGGCAGTAATTTCATCTACCAAAGGCATTACGAACTACTATCTTTAGTTGGTGACGGCGCTCGATTTCAGTCCGTTCGTGCCAATCCGGGTCGGAAGTTAGCGCAGGGCGCCGGTTGGGAGCTTCCGCACCCGGTTCGGGTTGCGTTCAGGGGTTCCCAACCCTAAGGAGCGCGCGCGCTTTGGGAACCTTCAACAAGGAGCTCCCGGGCGTGCCGTGGCGATCGTAGCTCAGCTGGTTAGAGCACTGGTTTGTGGTACCAGGGGTCGGGGGTTCAAGTCCCCTCGGTCGCCCCAACTATTCTTGCAAGCGGACTGATCCCGACCGATGAAAACGCCCTGGGGTTTCCCCGATTTCGACGCGCATGAAGTTCTTCACTTCGTCGACGACCCCGATTGTGGCCTTCGAGCCATTATCGCGATTCATTCGACCAAACTCGGTCCGGCAGCGGGCGGAGCGAGGTTCTGGCACTATGAAGATTCCGCCGAAGCACTGACCGACGCACTGCGGCTCTCGCGCGGGATGAGCTACAAGAATGCGATGGCGGGCCTTCCATTGGGCGGCGGAAAATCCGTCATCCTGGCACCGCGGGACAAGCACAAGTCGCCCGAGCTGCTGGCCGCGTTCGGCAAGGCTGTGGACCGATTGAGCGGTCGCTACATCACCGCCGAAGATGTCGGGATGAGCGTCAAGGACATGGTCGAGGTCAGCCGCCAGACGAAGTTCGTCGCTGGGCTTCCAAGCGAAGGCTCGGATGTCGGCGGCGATCCCGGGCCGCATACGGCGCTCGGCGTATTCCTGGGCCTCAAGGCGGCCGTTCGCCGTGCCTTGGGCAAGGACAGCGTCAGCGGACTTCACATTGCGATACAGGGCGCCGGCAGCGTCGCGACGGGTGTGGCGATGCATGCGGCCAACGAAGGCGCCAGGCTGTCGATTGCCGATATCGACGCGGCAAGGGCGAAAAAGCTCGCCGATGCCACCGACGGCGAGGTCGTCTCTCCGGATGAAATCCTTTTCCTGGAAGCGGACGTGGTCAGCCCATGCGCGCTTGGAGCGATCCTCACCGAGGAATCCATTGCGAGGCTGCGCGTGCCGATTGTCGCAGGCGCAGCGAACAACCAGCTAGCGACCGCCGCCGACGGCGCTCGCCTGAACGACCGCAATATCCTCTATGCGCCCGACTATGTGATCAACGCCGGGGGAATCATCAACGTTTGCACAGAATACCTCGGCGACGGCGATGCAAGCCTGGTGCGCGAGCGAATCAATGCGATCCCTGCGCGGCTCGAGCAGATCTGGAGCGAGAGCGCCGCGACCGGCAGCGACCCGGCGGCAGTCGCCGATGCGATGGCGCAGCGGCTGATCGGAAGGGGCTGAACGCGGTCACCATGCACGCGCTCGCAAATCCGGCGCGTTTCCTGCGCATCGCCCGGCCCGCGACCTCGTGGTTGCTCGCGGTCGGCCTGGTCCTTGCGATCGTCGGAGTAGCGGCCGGGCTGACACTCACTCCGCCCGATTACCTGCAGGGCGAGACCGTGCGGATCATGTATGTCCACGTGCCCGCGGCCTGGCTCGCAATGGCCGGATGGGCGGGCATCGCCGCAGCAGCCGTTACCCAATTGGTCTGGAGGCATCCGCTGGCAGCGGTAGCCGGGCGCGCGATCGCTCCAGCCGGAGCGACATTCGCAGCGATTTGCCTTCTCTCCGGCTCCATCTGGGGACGACCGACCTGGGGCACCTGGTGGGAATGGGACGGGCGGCTGACGTCGATGCTGATCCTGTTCTTCCTGTACCTGGGATACATCGCCCTGGCTGCCGCCGAGAGGGAGCGCAGCGGGGAAGGGCGGGTCACCGCCATCTTTGGCATCGTTGGAGCAGTGAACCTGCCGGTCATCCACTATTCGGTGCTGTGGTGGCGCACTCTCCACCAGGGACAGAGCATCGGCCTTTCGGGATCGACGATCGACTGGTCGATCCTGTGGCCGCTTCCGCTGACCTTCTTCGGGTTCACGTTCCTGTTTGCTGCCGCCGTGCTGATGCGCATGCGGGCCGAGCTCGCTCGGGCCCGTGTCGAAGCGCGGCTTCGGAGGGCCTCTTCGGAATGAACCCGTGGCCGTTCGTCATCGCCGCCTATGCGGTCTCGCTTTTGGCGACGGCCGTGCTGTTGGTCCTGTCGTTCGCGTCGATGCGGCGGGCCGAAGCAGAAACGGACAAGCTGCAGCGTGACGATGGTTAAGCCCAAGCACCAGCGGCTGGTATTGATAGCGGTCGCCGTCGCGGCGATTCTGGCCGCTGTACTGCTGGCGATGTGGGGGCTGAGAGACCGAGCCGCTTACTTCTACACTCCGGCGGAAATAGCCGCCGGAGAAGCGGTAGTCGGAAAGCCCATCCGGCTCGGCGGAATGGTCGCGGAAGGCTCGACCGAGCGGCTCGCCGACGGAGTGACCATCCGGTTTCGTATCGCCGACGGAGAGGCTGCGGTCCCCGTCGTCTATCGCGGCATCGTCCCGGACCTGTTCCGCGAAGGTAGCGGCGCTGTTGCCGAAGGCAGGCTCGCCGCGGACGGGACATTCGTCGCTCACAACATCCTCGCCAAGCACGACGAGCGCTACATGCCGCCGGAGCTCGGCAACCCGGCCGCGGAGCATAAGGCGGCGAAGACGGTGGAGAAGTGATCGCCGAAGCCGGACTCGCCGCGCTGTGGCTGGCGGCGGCTCTGGCGCTTCTGCAGATGGTGCTCGCTTTCGGGCCGGTGCGGTCCGGAACCGCAGTGCGGTCCGTCGCGATCGTCGAGGGCGGGCTGACCCTGTTCGCGATGACGATGCTGATGATCCTGTTCGCGCGCACCGATCTGTCGGTTCTACTGGTCGCCGAGAACAGCCACAGCGCCAAGCCCTGGGTCTACAAGCTGGCGGGCGCATGGGGGAACCACGAGGGGTCGATGCTGCTGTGGGTGACGGTGCTCGGGATGGCCGGTGCCGTGCTCGCGGTCTTCTCGCGGCGAATGGAGGAGCGGACCTTGAGCGCAGCGCTTGGAGCGCAGGGCGCGCTTGCCCTCGGCTTCTTCGCCTTCCTGCTGTTCTCGTCGAACCCGTTTGCGCGGCTCGAGCCGCCGGCGTTCGAGGGGAGGGGTCTCAACCCGCTGCTTCAAGACCCAGGCCTCGTCTTCCATCCGCCGACGCTCTATCTTGGCTATGTCGGCCTGTCCGTGGCCTTCAGCCTCGCCGTCGGCGCTCTTCTGACCGGTCGCGTGGATTCGGCGCTTGCCAAGGCAATGCGGCCGTGGGTGCTGGCTGCGTGGATCCTTCTGACCCTGGGGATCACCGCGGGAAGCTATTGGGCTTATTACGAGCTCGGCTGGGGCGGCTGGTGGTTCTGGGACCCGGTCGAGAATGCGTCGCTGATGCCGTGGCTGGCGGCGACTGCCTTGCTTCACTCTGTCAACGTGCTCGCAGCCCGGGATTCGCTTCGCGCGTGGACGGTGATGCTGGCGATGATCGCCTTTTCCATGTCAATGGTCGGCACCTTCCTGGTCCGGTCGGGCATATTGACCTCCGTCCACTCCTTCGCGGTCGACCCTGGCCGCGGCACGTTCCTGCTGGTCCTGCTGGCGATCTACGTCGGAGCGGCGTTCCTGCTGTTCGCGTTGCGGTCGGGGAAGCTCGCCGAGGGGCCACCATTCGAGCTGGTCAGTCGCGAAGCGGCGCTGGTCGGCAACAATTTGTTGCTGACGGTAATCCTGGGAATCGTGTTCGTCGGAACCCTCTATCCGCTGTTCGTTGAGGCTGTGACGGGTTCGAAGCTGTCGGTGGGACCGCCCTATTTCGATTC
>DATAKH010000237.1:0-2417 GCA_036261735.1 Sphingomicrobium sp. | reverse complement strand
GCCATTGGATTCTCCTTGTCAGCCGGATCGGATCAGCCCGACCGCCTGGTCGCGCTCGAACAGGTAGAGGCAGACCTGCGCCGCCTGCCCGCGCGGAGCGGCCAGCCCGCCGTCGCGGTCGAGCAGCAATTGCGCATCGCTTTGCGCGATCGGCGCCAGGTCTTCGACATCCTCCGGTCTTGCGACCCGGAATCCTTCTTCGCCCGACTGACGCGTGCCGAGGATTTCGCCGGGACCGCGAAGCCGCAGATCCTCCTCGGCGATCCGGAACCCATCGTTGGTCTCGCGCATCAGCGCCAGCCGCGCCCGCCCTGTCTCGGTCAGGCTGGTCCCGCGGACCAGGAGGCAAGTGCTCTTCCCCGAGCCGCGCCCGACGCGGCCGCGAAGCTGGTGGAGCTGGGCAAGGCCGAAGCGCTCGGCGCCTTCGACCACCATCAGGGTCGCGTTTGGCACATCGACCCCGACCTCGATGACGGTCGTTGCGACCAGCACGGCAAGATCGCCGCTGGCAAAGGCGGCCATCACCGCGTCCTTTTCCGGACCCTTCATCCGTCCGTGGACCAGCCCGACCTTGCCG
This sequence comes from Sphingomicrobium sp., assembly GCA_036261735.1. Taxonomy (GTDB): domain Bacteria; phylum Pseudomonadota; class Alphaproteobacteria; order Sphingomonadales; family Sphingomonadaceae; genus Sphingomicrobium. The sequence goes on along the minus strand of DATAKH010000237.1, from coordinate 1,840 downwards.
TCGCCGAAGCGAGTCCTGAGCACCCGTGCCCGTTCCTCGGCGGCGGCGGCGTCGCTCTTCTCGCTCTCCTCGACTAGCGGGCAGACCCAATAGGCCTGGCCGCCGCCGTCGATGTGGCGTCCCACGCCCGCGATCACGTCACCTAGCTTCTCCTCGCTGATCACCCGCGTCTCGATCGGAGTCCGCCCCGGCGGCATCTCGTCGATCCGGCTGACGTCCATCTCGCCATATTGGGTCAGCGTAAGGGTCCGCGGGATCGGGGTCGCGGTCATCACCAGCAGGTGCGGCGGCCGCTCGGCTTTCTGCGCCAAAAGCAGCCGCTGCGACACTCCGAACCGGTGCTGCTCGTCGATTACGGCAAGGCCGAGCTTTTTGTAGCCGACCTTCTCCTGGAAAATCGCGTGGGTGCCGACGAGGATGTCGATGGCCCCGTCCGCCAGTCCCATCAGCACGCTTTCCCTCGCCCTGCCCTTTTCCCGTCCGGTGAGAATGGCGACGTGCACGCCCAGCGATGTGAGCTGCTTGGTCAGCGTGTCGAAGTGCTGCCGCGCGAGGATTTCGGTCGGCGCCAGCAGCGCCGCCTGCGCTCCAGCCTCGACAGCGATCAGCATCGCCTCGGTCGCGACCAACGTCTTCCCTGAGCCGACGTCGCCTTGGAGCAGCCGAAGCATTGGAACACTCTGCTCCATGTCCCCGCGGATTTCCGCTATCACCCGTCGCTGCGCCGCCGTGTGCTCGTAGGGCAGATTCAGGTTGGAAATCAGCTTGTCCGTTCCGACCAGCGGAACGCCGCGGTTACGCCGCGCCGCCTGTCTCAGCAGCAGCAGCGCAAGCTGGTTGGCGAAAATTTCGTCATAGGCGAGGCGGCGGCGGGGGTCGGTCGCATAGGGATCCTGATGAGCCTCGGCGATCGCGGACCGCCACGGTCGCCACGCCTCGCGGGCGGCAAGGCTCGGCTCGATCCACTCCGGAAGCTCGGGAGCGCGTCCGGCCGCCTCCCCGGCAAGTTCGCGCATGCGCTTGTTGGTAATGCCCTCGGTCAGCGGGTAGACCGGCTCGCGGATTGCCGGTTGCGGTCCCTTACCCGGCTCCGACACGTCCGGATGGATGATCTGCCATTCGTCGCCATATTGCTCGAGCTTGCCGGAGACAGTCCGCACCGAGTCCATCGGAAGGCTCTTCTTCGCCCATCCCGGATTGTTGAAATAGACGAGGCTGATCGTGTTGCCGTTTGAGTCCGACGCGAACACGCGCATTGGGCCGCGCCCGGAGCGGGGTTCGCGAGTCTGGAACGGCTTCAGGTCGAGAATGACGTTGCGGCCGACCAGCGAGGCATTCGCCGCAGGCGCCCGCACTCGCTCAATCACTCCGGTGGGAAGGTGGTAAAGCAGGTCGATGGCTCGTGTAATGTCCAGCCGCTTCAGCAACTTCGCCACTTGCGGCCCGACGCCCGGCAGGGTTTCCACCTCGGCAAACAGCGGGTTGAGGACGTCGGGACGCATCGAGACGGGTGTTAGCGCCAGAATCCGCGCTCGCAATGACGGCGGCCCCGCCCTACATCGCGGCAATGCATCCCGACGCTGAGTTGAAGCGCCTTCGCTGGCGCGCGCACCATCGCGGCACCTATGAGTCGGATCTACTGGTCGGCAGCTTCTTCGACGCTCACCACGGATCGTGGGATTCGGCGGATCGCGCGACGTTCGCGATGCTGCTGGAGGAGCAGGACGTGGACATCCTCGCCTGGGCATCCGGAACCGCTCAGGCTCCGGAACGCTACCAAGGACCGATGCTCGAAGCGCTGCAGAAGCTGGATTACATCCCAATCCGCCGATGAGCGAGC
>DATAKH010000234.1:0-3838 GCA_036261735.1 Sphingomicrobium sp. | reverse complement strand
GAACCAATCGTCAAAGATAGCAAACGGGTCGCTCCTCTCGGCCATGCCGCGCCTTATCCGGCGCTGCGGCAAAGCCGCAACCCCGCCATTCGGCGAAGGATCGCTTCCGTTCGGCGAAGACCAAGCAGAGGAGCTTGTGATGTTGTATCATCGACGATAGGGCCGCGACCGAACTCCACAAAGTTTGGACCCGATGAACATCTATTTGCTTGCCTCCGCGGCGACGCTTGCCCTCGCTTCCAGTCCGGCATTCGCCGCCGAACGCCCATCCACGGCTTCCCTTGCCGAAGCAGCCGAGGGCGGGGGTTCGAACGACGCACCCCAGCCGACTCCCGGCTCGGCAGCCGAAGCGCACCCGGACCCGGACCAGAAAGTGGTCGTAACCGGAATTCGCCGAAGCGCCGGTGACGTCCTTGGCGGCGTGTCGGTGATCGACGAGGAGCAGCTTTCTCGAGTGGCGCGGCCAAGCATCGGCGAGACTCTAGCCTCCCAGCCCGGAGTGACCGCGTCGAGCTTTGGCCCGACTGCGTCGCGTCCCATCCTTCGCGGCCTTTCAGGAGAGCGGGTGCGAATCCTGGTCGACGGGATCGGGACGCTCGATCTGTCTTCGTCCGACCCCGATCACCAGGTGACGATAAATCCCCTCACCGCCGAGCGGATCGAGGTCCTTCGCGGACCGTCGGCGCTGCTCTTCGGATCGTCGGCCATTGGTGGGGTCGTCAACGTCATCGACACGCGAATCCCGCGCCGCGTTCCCGATGAGCCTATCAGCTTCAACGGCCTCGTCGAATATGGCTCCGCGGCCAACGAACGGTCCGGCAACGTCGCGGTCGACATACCGCTCGGCAACGGCTTCGTCACCCATGCCGATGCCGCTTATTCGAAATACGACGATCTCGAAATTGGCGGCTTCGTGCTGTCCAAGCCGCTCCGCGAAGAAGCGCTCGCAAGCCCGGACCCGGGCGTCCGCGCCCTTGCCGGACTCCGGGGCCAACTGCCCAACAGCGCGGGCAGGATCGCCGATGTTGCCGGCGGCGTCGCTTATGTCGAAGGCGATCTCAACCTCGGCTTTTCGGTCAGTCGCCACACTTTCAATTATGGCGTTCCAATCCGCTATTCGCTCGATTCGGAGGAAGCCGAAGCGCCGGTTCTGGACGGTCGCCAGACCCGCGTCGACATGCGCGCCAATGTCCCGATCGGCGGCTTCTTCCGAATCTTCGAATTTCGCGGCGGGGTGTCGAAATACCACCACGACGAGATCGAGGAGGACGGATCGATCGGCTCCAGCTTCTTCACTCGCGGCGGCGAGATGCGCGCTACCGTCGTCCAGACGGAGCGCGGCGGCTGGGGCGGGACATCGGGAGTCCAGTATTTGCGCCAGAAAGTGCGTTTGTCCGGGGAAGAGAAATATTTGCCCGACAGCGTCAACAAGCAGCTCGGGCTGTTCACCGTGCAGACGCTCGTCCGCGGCCCCGTCCGGCTTGAGGGAGGCTTGAGAGTCGAATCGGCCAGGCTCGACGCAGATGCCGACCGCCAGATTGCAGCCAACGGCGGTCCGATCGGCGCTGCCCCGATCTCGCGCAGCTTCACCCCGATTTCCGCTTCCATTGGCGGCAATTACACGGTCGCCGATGGCTGGCGCGCGGGCCTTTCCTTCTCCCACAGCGAGCGGGCGCCGGCGATCGACGAACTGTTCGCCAATGGGCCGCACGGCGGGAGCGAGACTTTCGAGGTGGGCGACCCCGGCCTCGGCAAGGAGGTCAGCAATTCGGCCGAGCTCAGCGTTCACCGGACAAGTGGACCCGTCCACGTCCAGGGCAGCGTCTACTATAGCCGCTTCTCCAACTTCATTTTCCAGGCGCCGACCGGAGAAGTGCGGGACGGTCTTCCGCTCTTTCATTACCTGCAGGGCAAGGCGAACTATTACGGCTTCGAGATTGGGGCCGACGCGAAGCTCGGGCAAGCGCTCGGAATCCGGTGGGGCGGCGAGCTCGTCGCCGACGCGGTCCGGGCGACGATCAAGGGGTTCGGCCCGGCGCCGCAGATCCCGCCATTCCGGGTCCTCGCAGCGCTGACCGGCTCGCGCGGGCAGGTCGACGGCAGGCTGGAGGTGGAGCGGGTCTGGGCGCAGGACCGGACCGCCCCGGTGGAGACCCGCACGCCCGGCTACACCATGGTCAATGCGGCGCTGGACTGGCACCCGTTCGCGGCCAATCCCGAGCTGACGCTTTCGCTCCAGGGCCACAATCTCTTCGACATCGACGCTCGCCGGCACACGAGCCTTCTCAAGGATTACGCGCCGCTAGCGGGGCGCGACGTCAGGATCAGCGCGCGCGTTAGCTTCTGACAAATGAAAAGGCGGCCCGGGGTGTGGGTCCCGGGCCGCCTGGTGCCGCGTTTACGGGGAGCAAAACGCGGTCCGGGGCTCTAGATGTCGATTCCGGCTGCGATGGCTTCGAGCTTGCGCACACGCTCCTTGAGGTCGGCAAGCTCGATCCGGTTGCCGGCAGGCGGAAGGCCGTGATCGGCAAGGGTGTGGGTCAGCTCCATCCGCTTCAGCTCCAGCCAGGCATTCCAGCCCTTGAGGCCGGCGAGGGCGGCGGTTCCGATCGCAACGAGGACAGTGGCAGCGATCAAGCCAATTGAAAGTGGTTCCATCACTTCTCCTCCCGCAGCGCTTCGATCTCGCGCGCCAGCTCTTCATTGGGTTTCGAAATCTCGTTCTCGATCGCCATCAGCCGGCGATCGATCGGGTCGAGCTCGGTCCGCATCGCGTGGACCGACGGGCGAATGCTCGTGGCAAAGTCCATCCGCTCGAAGTCGCTCCTGTCGTCGCGACGCGCCTGCTGCTTTTGCTTGACCGCGAAGTAGATGCCGAGCGCGACATAAGCGATCACAGCAATCTGGAACTCGACCATCAGGGCGAAGGCCACGGCGCCGATCCGGAGGAAGGTCGGATCGATTCCGAACCGATCGCCGAGCTTGGAACAGACGCCGAGCAGCTTGGCGTCGCGGCGGTTAAGCGAATAACGATAGGTCTTGCGGGCCATCTTGCCTTCCCCTTCCTAATTCTTCTTCGCCGCGAGCGCGGCCTTCATTGCTTCCAGCTCGGCGTCGATTTTCTCGTTTGCGCGGAGCTGGTCGATCTCGTCTTCGAGCGGGCTGATCCCGAGCGCTTCGGCGCGGCCTTCCGCGAAATCCGCGCGGCGCTCGAGGACCTCGAACTTGCTGAATGCGTCCTCCGTCCGGCTTCCGTTCAGAAGCTCGCGAGCCTTGGCGCGGGTGACCGCGCTCTCGAGCCGGTGCTGGATCGCATTCTGGCGAGCGCGGGCTTCGCGGAGCTTGGACTGGAGGCGGGCGATATCGGCCTCGTAACCGCGCAGTACGTCCTGGATCTGCGCCATTTCGGCGGCAAGGCCCTCTGCCATCTCGGCGGCCTTCTGGCGCTCCATCAGAGCGGCCTTGGCGAGGTCGTCGCGGCCCTTCGACAGGGCCAGCTCGGCCTTTTCGGTCCAGCTCGCCTGGATTTCTTCGAGCCGGCCCAGCGAGCGCCGCATTTCCTTCATGTCGGCGATCGAGCGGGCGGCCGTTGCGCGAACCTCGACCAGCGTCTCTTCCATCTCGAGGATGATCATCCGGATCATCCGCGCCGGGTCTTCGGCCCGGTCGAGAAGCTCGGTCATGTTCGCAGCGAAGATGTCGCGTGCCCGGCTGAACACTGGGCCGCTGAGCCAGCTGGCGACGGGGGCCATGCGCGACGTGGCGCTTTCGGGCTCCCTCACCAGCACCGGCGTGCGAACCGGAACCTTGGCTTCGAGGATTTCGAGCTCAGGCATTG
>DATAKH010000147.1:0-17248 GCA_036261735.1 Sphingomicrobium sp. | reverse complement strand
TAAACCGTTAGCACCAGGAAGCCGCTGTCACCGTCGAGCAGCTTGCGGCAGTCGGCGAGCAACGGCGCGAGATTTTCCTCCAGCCGCCAGACTTCGCCGGTCGGCCCGCGGCCGAACTTGGGCGGGTCGAGGAGGATTCCGTCGTAGCGGCGGCCGCGCCGGACTTCGCGGGCGGTGAACTTGGCCGCATCGTCGACCAGCCAGCGGATCGGCCGGTCGGCGAAGCCGGTGAGCCGGGCATTGTCCTTTCCCTGCTCCACCGACTTCTTCGATGCATCGACATGGACCATCCGCGCCCCTGCTCCGCTCAGGAGCAGTGTCCCTACCCCAGTATAGCCGAACAGGTTGAGCACGTCGGCGCCGGCCGAGCGCTCCGTCATCCAGTCCCACTGCGGCGCCATGTCGGGGAAGAAGCCAAGGTGTCGGAAGGGAGTCAGCGATGCGTTGAACCTCACTGCTCCGCGCGACAGCTCCCACTGCTTCGGAACCCGCCGATGCTCGACCCAGCGGCCGCCGCCTTCCTCGTCGGACCCGGGCACGAACGTTGCATCCGGGTCCCACTCGCCAAGCGCCGGCGCCCACATCGCCTGCGGCTCCGGCCGGGCCACGATGGTCGAGCCGTAGCGCTCGAGCTTGCGCCCGTCGCCGCAGTCGATCAGGCCCCAGTCGTCCCAGGGCTCGGCGACCAGCGTGGTGAGTTCGCCGCTCACTCCGGCTTCGCGCGCTTGCGAAGCGCGAGGACGTAGATGAGCACCGCGATCCCGGCGAACAGGAACCACTGGATCGCGTAGAACAAATGGTTGTTGGGGATCGACCGGACCGTCGGCAGCGCGCTCGGGTGAAGTCCCGGCGGCGCCGATGCCGCGACAAGCCGCATCCGTTGCTCGCGGTCGGGCGCGATCATGCCGGTCACGGGGCCGCCCGGCCACTGGAACTTCGCCCTCGGATCCTTCGACCAGCCGACCTCCACCGCCATTCCCGGCCCCTCGGTCCCGGTCGCGCACTGGACGATATGGGCATAGCCGGACTCGCCGTGCCTGTTCTCGCCCGCGATTGCGCGGTGGCCGACCGGCTTCAGGCAGAAGGCGGTGGCCCAGCGGAACAGCGGCGGCTCGCCTGTCGACGGGGCCGTCGGAAAAGCGATCGGCGGCATCTCTTGCGCCCCCTGGTACCGGGCGATCAGCTCGTCCTTCCATTGCGCGCGGCCAAGCTGCCACACGCCGAGCGCGATCATCGCCGCAACGGCGGCGGCGACCAGGACGGTCGCGACGATCGGCACCCGCTTCATTCGTCGGCGATGCGCCCTTCGCGCGCCCTGTGCAGATATTCCTGGGTCAGGAGCAGCGCCTTTGCCCAGCGAAGGCCGAAGACCGTCAGGCCGAAGCCGATCGGGATCCAGATCGAATGGACCCACCAGGGCGGCGCGTAGCGGCCATCGACGACAAGCGCGGCGACGACCAGAATCGCGCCGATGATCAGGATCAGGAAGGCGGCGGGACCGTCACCAACGTTGAAGCTTGAAAAGTCGAGGCCGCAGGCACGGCACTTGTCGTAAAATCTCGCCCAGCCGGCAAACAGCGTCTTCGATTTGCAGCGGGGGCAAAGCCCCGCCAGCGCCCCGGCAACAGGCGAAACCTGGCGCACCGCCGGGTCGCTAGCCGTGGGTCGGCGCGCCCCAGCCGCCCCAGACGTAGATGGAGACGAAGAGGAACAGCCACACCACGTCGACGAAGTGCCAATACCAGGCTGCCGCCTCGAACCCGAAATGCTGCTTCGGGGTGAACTCGCCCTTGATCGCTCGAAGCCAGCAGACGATCAGGAAGATCGTCCCGACGATCACATGGAAGCCGTGAAAGCCGGTCGCCATGAAGAAGGTGGCGCCGTAGATATTGCCTTTGAAGTCGAACGGGGCGTGGATGTATTCATAGGCCTGGATGCTGGTGAACAGCAGGCCGAGCAGGATCGTCAGAAGCAGCCCGAGCTTAAGCCCGTGGCGGTCGCCGTGGATCAGCGAATGGTGCGCCCAGGTGACCGTCGTTCCCGAGCACAGCAGGATTAGCGTGTTGAGGAGCGGGTAGCCGAACGGGTCGAGTACCTCGATTCCCTTGGGAGGCCATTGGGCGCCGACTGCCTCGACCGCGGACGGGAACAGCGCCGAGCTGTAGAAAGCCCAGAACCAGGCGAGGAAGAACATCACTTCCGAGGCGATGAACAGGATCATGCCGTAGCGCAGGTGGAGGCTGACGACGGGCGTGTGATAGCCCTCGTGCGCCTCGCGGATCGTGTTCGCCCACCAGTTCGCCATCGTCACCAGGACCATGACGAAGCCGGCGACCATCACCGGCACGCCATAAGGGTTTTCGTGGAACCACATCACCGCGCCGCCGAACAGCGCCAGCGACGAAAAGGCGCCGATGATCGGCCAGGGATCGGGATTGACCAGGTGGTAATCGTGGTTCTGCGTCGCCGCCATTACTCGTCCCTTGTAACTTTGCCCTCGTAACTTCGTGGCGCGGCTCTAGCCGCCCGCGGCGTCACTTTCCACTGGATAAAATGTGTAGCTGAGAGTGATCTCGTCGACGCCTTTCAGGTCGGGGTCGTCGCGCAATTTGGGATCGACGAAGAACACCACCGGCATATCGACGCTCTGCCCGCCGGTCAGGGTCTGCTCGGTGAAGCAGAAGCATTCGATCTTGGAGAAATACTGCCCGGCGGCCAGTGGCGAGACGTTAAACACCGCCCGCCCCGTCGTCGGGCGCGCGACCAGGTTGGTGGCGCGGTAGAGGATCTTGGTCGGGGCTCCCGGCCTCACCCGCACGACCTCCTGGACCGGCTCGAACTTCCACGGCAGCGCCGAGTTGATGTTGGCGTCGAAGCGGACCCCCATGGAGCCGGTGCCGACGACCGCGGGAGCCGCCTCGGCCCGCTGAGTCGTCCCGCCGAAGCCGGTGACCTGGCAGAACAGCCGATAGAGGGGCACCGAAGCGAAGGCGAGGCCAAGCATCGCCAGCCCCATCAGGGCCATGAGGGCCGCGGTGCGGTTGTTGCGATTGACGGTGCTGGTCATTTCCCCATGCCGATCTTGGCGAGGGTGATGAGGAACAACAGCACGACGAAGGCACCGAGCAGCCAGGCCATGATCCGCGCCCGCTCGCGCTGGCGCGCGCGGATGATCTCGTCCTCCGCCTTCGGATCGTCCGTCATGCCAGCAGCCACCTGTCAGCCACCAGCGCGGAGAAGAGCGCGAACAGATAGATGATCGAAAAGGCGAACAACCGCTTTTCCGGGCGCATGCCCGCGGGCTCGGTCGCCTTGTTCGCGGCGACCGAGAGTCCGAATGCGACGAATATCGCTCCGAGCGCTGCCCCAGCCGTTCCGTAGATCCAGCCAGTCAATCCCAGGGGCCAGGGCGCAACCGCGGCCACCGCCATGACGAAGCTGTAGATCGCGATCTGCCGGCGCGTCGCTTCGATCCCGGCGACAACCGGCATCATCGGAACCTTCGCGGCGGCATAATCGGAGCGCACGAACAGGCTCAGCGCCCAGAAGTGCGGCGGGGTCCACAGGAAGATGATTGCGAACAGCAGCACCGGCAAGAGCTCGATGCGGCCAGTCGCAGCGACCCAGCCGATCAGCGGCGGGAAAGCCCCGGCGGCGCCTCCGATGACGATGTTCTGCGCCGTCCGGCGCTTCAGCCAGACGGTGTAGACGAGCACGTAAAACAGGATCGACGCGGCAAGCAGGAACGCCGCGAGGTGATTGGCGGCAAGATCCATGAGGATGACCGAAAAGACGCCCAGGCCGACACCGAAATGGAGCGCCGTCTGGCGGTCGAGCCGTCCGGCGGGAAGCGGCCGCTTGGCAGTGCGCTTCATCTTTGCATCGAGGTCGGCTTCGTACCACTGGTTGAGCGCGCCCGCTGCCCCCGCGCCGAGCGCGATGCACAGGATCGCGGTAAAGCCGATGACGGCCGGCGGCATCACCGGCGCGGCGAGCAGGCCGCACAGTCCGGTGAAGACAACGAGCTTCATCACGCCCGGCTTGGTGAGCGCGTAAAGATCGCGCCAATCGGCCGGCAGCGCGGTTGGTCCAGTCATCTGCATGGTGGGCACGGCCGGGCCTATAAGCGGTTGGCCCCAAGAGGAAAAGGCTTGCTATGGAAAAGCAATGCTGACTCGATTCGCAATGCTGCTCGCCGCGCTGTCCGCTCCCGCTCTTGCCGAGGCCCAGTCGGCGGACCCGAACCTGGTGCCGGTGTCGATCGAAACCAGCGCCGGTCGCATCGTGGTGGCGCTGGAGACGGAGCGAGCGCCGCTGACGGCAGCCAACTTCCTGGCTTATGTGGACGCCGGGAAATTCGACGGCGAGACCTTTTACCGGGCGATGCCCTATGGTGCCGGCGGGCTGATCCAGGGCGGCATCACAAGCGATGCCCGCAAGCTCAATCCTCCGGTGGCCTTCGAATCCAGCGACCGGACCGGAATTCGCAACACGGCCGGTTCGATCGCGATGGCGGCGCTCGCGCCCGGCAAGGCCCAGGCGGACTTCTTCATCATGACGACGGATATCCCGGCCTTCGACGGGCCCAGCGGGTTCGCCGCATTCGGCCACGTGATCGACGGGATGGACGTCGTGAAAGCCATCCTCGCCTCGCCCGTATCGCCGACCCGCGGCGAAGGGCCCATGAAAGGCCAGATGCTGGACCCCGCGGTGAAGATCGTGAAAATGGAGCGGGTTCCCGGCTGACCTCAGCTGCCCTGCGACATCATCAGCGCAAGCCCAAGATAGGCGCAGAGGTTTGCAACGGCATGCCCCGCCCAACCCGGCAGGATCGATCCGTCGCCCAGGCGCTCGTTCAGCCAGCCGTTGATCCAGCCGAGGGTGCCGGTGAAGAGAACCATCACCGCCACCAGGCCGACCGACGCCGCCGGCACCAGCAGCAGGAGCAAATGGGCGAGGCCGAACAGGACGGCCTGGACTAAATTGCCTAGCTGAAATCCCGCCGCCGCGATCAGGCGCTTCCCGATCAATCCGCGAAACAGCAGCTCCTCGGACAGTGCCGTCTTGAAAACAGCTGCGATGACGAGGGCGATGACCACCGAAGCCGACACTCCGGACTTTGCCGCGTCGCCCGCGACCGTCCCGCGTTCGGAGGCCAGATCCGCTATCCCGGGGACGATCAGGATGAGCGCCGTCGCGGCCAACCCCAAAGCGAGGCCAGCGGCGATCGCCTTCAAGGGCGCCGGATAGAATCCGACGAACCTTGCAAAGGAGCGCTGCCCTCGGCGCATTGCGAAATAAACCGCACCTGCGACGATGAGCACGAAGCCGACTTGCAGCAATGCGGATATGATCGCTGAAACCATGCGATGACTCCCCTGAGACAAGGGTCCCGGGGACTTATCGCACGGCGGCGGCGGCCCCGCCTAGCCACGGGGGCGAAGGACCCGCCGCGCAATAGGCTCCGGCGCTTAGTTCATCGCCTTTTGCCGGTCACCCGATTGGTCCTGGGCGACGCGGGCGATCCGGATTCGGCGATGATTGCCGTCCAGGTCGGGCCAATCGATGGTGTCGCCGGTTGTCAGCCCGTAGAGCGCCGCGCCCATCGGGGTGAGGATCGATATCCGGTCTTCGGCGATATTCGCTTCGGCCGGCAGGACGAGCTGCACCTTGCGAAGCTGGCCCGTCTTTTCATCGACGAAGCTCACATCGGAACCGAGCCTGATCGCATCGTCGGGAAGGGTGTCGAGATCGTGCAGCTCGGCGCGCTCGATCTCGCCGAGCAGCATCGCAGCGATCAGCGGCTGGCGGTGCTCGGTCTGGAGGGCCAGGTCGGCAACCAGGTCGGATTCGGAAGCAAGAAGATGGATTTGCGGGCGTCCGTTGCCCGCGATGGCATTCGCCATGGCGTGTCTCACTCATCTCGAAGTTACGTGAAAAATGCTCCCCGGACAGCGCGTGCCGCCACCCGGGGCTAGGCTCGCGCGGGGATCTGTCCTGAGTGGACGATGAAGCGGCTGAATCCTGCATTCGTCATTGCAGGATCAATGTGGGTGCCCGTGCAGCGGAAGTCAAAGAAAGCCCGCCCCGCGAGTGCAGGACGGGCCGTCTTTTCGTGGATAGTGTCGACTAGTCGATCTTCGGCAGCGTCGAGAACTGGTGGAACGGCGGCGGGCTGGACAGCGTCCATTCCAGCGTCGTCGCGCCTTCGCCCCAATAGTTGCCCGGCGCCTTGGGCCCGGCGAAGAGCGAGTAGAAGACGTTGACGAAGAAAACCGCCATGCCGGCTGCGGTGACCATGAAGCCCACGGTGGCGACGTAGTTCCACTCGGAGAAGGCGGGCGTGTAGTCCGGGATCCTTCGCGGCATTCCGTCCAGCCCGAGGAAATGCATCGGGAAGAAGACCATGTTCACGCCGATGAACATCAGGAAGAAGTGAACCTTGCCGAGAAACTCGTTGTACATTCGGCCGCTCATCTTCCCGAACCAGTAATAGAAGCCGGCGAAGATCGAGAACACGGCGCCGAGGCTCAGCACGTAATGGAAGTGCGCGACGACGTAATAGGTGTCGTGCATGTACGTATCGATGCCGCCGTTGGCGAGCACGACTCCGGTCACTCCGCCTACGGTGAACAGGAAGATGAAGCCGATCGCCCACAGCATCGGGGTCTCGAACGTGAGGCTTCCGCCCCACATCGTCGCGATCCAGCTGAAGATTTTCACGCCGGTCGGGACGGCGATGATCATCGTCGCGGCGGTGAAGTACATCTTCGTGTCGAGGCTCATGCCGGTTGTGAACATGTGGTGCGCCCAGACGACGAAGCCGACGACCCCGATCGCGACCATCGCATAAGCCATTCCGAGATAGCCGAAGACGGGCTTGCGGCTGAACGTCGAGACGATCTGGCTGATCATCCCGAAGCCCGGAAGGATCATGATGTAGACTTCGGGGTGGCCGAAAAACCAGAACAGGTGCTGGTACAGCACGGGGTCGCCGCCGCCCGAAGCGTCGAAAAAGGTGGTCCCGAAATTGCGGTCGGTCAGAAGCATCGTGATCGCGCCCGCGAGTACCGGCAGCGCCAGCAGCAGCAGGAAGGCGGTGACCAGCACCGACCAAACGAACAACGGCATCTTGTGCAGCGTCATGCCCGGGGCGCGCATGTTGAAGATGGTGGTGATGAAGTTGATCGCGCCGAGGATCGAGCTGGCGCCCGCCAGGTGGAGCGCGAAAATAACCATGTCGGTCGACGGGCCCGCCGACCCGGAGGTCGACAGCGGCGCATAGACGGTCCAGCCGGTGCCGCTGCCAAGGCCGCTGCCCCCGGGAACGAAGGTCGATCCGAGAAGCAGGATGAAGGCCGGCACAAGCAGCCAGAAGCTGATGTTGTTCATTCGCGGGAACGCCATGTCGGGCGCTCCGATCATCAGCGGCACGAACCAGTTGCCGAAGCCCCCGATCATCGCCGGCATGACCATGAAGAAGACCATGATCAGCCCGTGCGCGGTGATCAGGACGTTCCAGTGGTGCGCCCATTCGTCGAAGCTGGCGGTTCCGGGGCCGAACGGCCAGGCGCCGTTGAGCACCTGGATTCCCGGCTCCATCAATTCCCACCGCATGATTCCCGACAGCGACCCGCCGATTATCCCGGCGACGATCGCGAAGATCAGATAGAGCGTTCCGATGTCCTTGTGGTTCGTCGACATGAACCAGCGGACGAAGAAGCCCGGCTTGTGGTCGTCGTGATGCTCGGCGGAGTGGGCTTTGCCCGGCTTCTCGAGGTGGAGCGCGTCAGCGGGAATGGTGCTCATGACTGTCTAGGATCCCTCGGTCAGTCGTTTGCCGTGGCTCGGTCGGCGACCGACGGCGTGGGCGGATTGGATTCGGCGGAAGCCGGTGCTTCGGCGTTCGCCGGTGGAAGTTGCGCCCCGGCCGGAGCGGCGGCGGGAGTCGCTCCCGGCATCGTGCCGCCCTTAGAGGCGACCCAGGCGGCGAACTTCTCGGGCGCTACGGCCTCGACGGCGATCGGCATGTATCCGTGGCGCGCTCCGCAAAGCTCGGAGCACTGCCCGAAATAGACGCCCGGACGGTCGACCTTGACCCAGGTCTCGTTGAGCTGGCCGGGGTTGGCGTCGATCTTCGTCCAGAAAGCGGGGATCGCGAAGGCGTGGATTACATCGTTGGAAGTGACGATGAACTTCACGACCTTGCCGACCGGTATCACCAGCCGCTCGTCGACCGCGAGGAGCGGCGGACCGTCGGCATCGGTGCGGAACCGGTCGCCGGGCTTCAAGGTCGGATCGTTAGGCTCCCTGAGGATGTTGGAGACGATCTCGAGCCCGCCGTTGTCGGGATATTGATAGGTCCAGTACCACTGGTTGCCGATCACCTTCACCGTCAGGTCCGCGTGCGGGAACGAATATTGCGCCCGCATCAGCCGGATCGAGGGAATCGCGATCGCGACCAGGATCAGCACCGGAATCACCGTCCACACCACCTCGATCGCGGTGTTGTGCGAGGTGCGCGACGGAGTCGGATTGGCGCCCCGGCGGAACCGGATCATCGCGTACAGCAGCAGCCCGAGGACGAACACGCTGATGAGCGCGCAGATCAGGAGCAGCCAGAAATCGTGGAACGCCGCAGCATCGCGGCCGACTTCGGTCACCTGCTCCTGCGTGCCCAAGCCGCCGGCGACCGGCTCGCCGACTCCGGCGGTCGGGGCCTGGTATTGGAAGGGCGGAGCTTCCGCCTGCGCGGCCCCGCCGGTCCCTTGCGGGTCCGCGGCCATGGCATTGCCGGCCGGCGCGGCAGCCTCGTTCGTTGCGACCGTCGTCTGGGCCGCAGCAGGTGTGGCCAGGACCGCGGCAAGGGCAATCGCCCATCCAATCAGTTTCATTCGCACCCCGGGTACAGTGGGTTCTTTCGGGGAGAGTCCGCTTAGGCGCGGCCCCGAATTGCGGCCTCTATAGGCGCGGCTTCCTATCCTCTCAACTCCCTTCTGGGGCGGTTGAAGCATCTGCGGCCAACGCCTATTCCGCTCCCCCGCACAGGCGGTGGAAGGCGGCGATGACGGACGAAGAGATTCTTGCGGAATTCCGCGGCGCGGACGCGCTCCTGGAGGGGCATTTCATTCTCTCCTCGGGCCTAAGGAGCCCGCGTTACCTGCAATGTGCGCGGCTGCTGATGGACCCCAAGCGGGCGGAACGGATGGCGCGAGCGCTCGCTGCCAAGCTGCCGGACGACCTCCGCAGGTCGATCGATGTCGTGGTTTCGCCGGCAATGGGCGGAGTCATCGTCGGCCATGAAATGGGCCGCGCGCTCGGCGTCCCGGCGATGTTCGTCGAACGGCCTCAAGGGACTTTCGAGTTCCGCCGCGGCTTCCGGCTCGATCCCGGCCAGCGCGTGCTTCTGGTCGAGGACGTCGTCACCACCGGCCTGTCGTCGCGCGAGGCGATCGCAGCGGTCGAGTCCGCCGGCGGCAAGGTGGTCGCAGCCGCATCGCTGGTGGACCGTTCCAACGGCCAGGCCGATCTCGGCGTGCCTTATACCCCGCTGATCCGGATCGACGTCCCCGCCTATCAGCCCGACGAAGTCCCGCCGGAGCTGGCGCAGATCCCGGCCGTGAAGCCCGGGAGCCGGACGGCCGCGTGAGCAGGCTCCGCCTCGGCGTCAACATCGACCACGTCGCCACCATCCGCAACGCGCGCGGCGGCGATCACCCGGACCCCGTGCGCGCCGCCCATATCGCCGCGGACGCCGGTGCCGACGGGATCACCGCCCATCTTCGCGAGGACCGCCGCCACATCACCGACTGCGACATCGACCGGCTGATGGCCGAGATCGACTTGCCGCTAAACCTCGAAATGGCGGCGACCGAGGAGATGCTGGAGATCGCGCTTGCGCATCGCCCCAACGCCGCCTGCATCGTCCCCGAAAAGCGCGAGGAGCGGACGACCGAGGGCGGGCTCGACGCCGCCGGACAGCACAACCATCTCGCTTATTATGTCGACAAGCTTCGCTCGGCGGACATCCGGGTGAGCCTGTTCATCGAGCCGGACGAGCGCCAGGTCGAAGCGGCGCTTCGGCTCGGCGCCCCGGTCGTCGAACTCCACACCGGGCGCTTCGCGCACGCGGACGGTGAGGAACGCGCGCGGGAGCTGAAACGCATCGCCGACTGCGCGGCGCTGGCGGTGAAGAACGGGATCGAGCCGCATGCCGGCCACGGCCTGACGTTCGACAATGTCCAGCCGGTCGCCGCCATCCCGCAGCTGGCCGAGCTCAACATCGGCCATTTCCTCGTCGGCGAGGCGATCTTCACCGGCCTCGACGACAGCGTTCGCCGGATGCGCGATCTGATGGACGCGGCGCGGTGACGATTATCGGCATCGGCAATGACCTGTGCGACATCCGCCGGATCGAGAAGTCGCTCGAGAGGTTCGGCGACCGCTTCGTCCGGCGAGTCTTCACCGATGTCGAGCAGGCGAAGGCGGCGCGGAGGCCTTACACCCGCGCCGGCACGCTGGCGAAGCGCTTCGCTGCGAAGGAGGCGTTCTCCAAGGCGGTCGGCACCGGCTTCAAGCGCGGAGTCTTCATGAAGGACATCGGAGTGGTGAACCTGCCCTCCGGCCAGCCGACGCTCGAATTGACCGGCGGAGCGAAGGCGCGGCTTGACGCGCTTGCCCCGGCAGGCCACGCGGTCGATGTTCACCTTACACTCACCGACGAATATCCATGGGCGCAGGCGTTCGTGATGCTCGTTGCACGAAAGACTGGAGAGCCGGTTGGCTGACGATATTTCCGCAACGGCGCAGGCCGAGCCGGCCGAACCCGCGCCCGGGAAGGCGGAGCCGAGCAAGGCCGCGGCGCTGTGGCGCGAGATCAAGGGCCTGCTGTGGGTGCTGCTTGCGGTGCTCGCCTTCCACAGCCTGGTCGCAAAGCCTTTCTACATCCCCTCGGAATCGATGATGCCCACGCTATTGAAGGGCGACCGGCTGGTGGTCAGCAAATATCCCTATGGCTGGTCGTGGGTTTCGGCGAGCTTCCACATTTTCCCGCACTGGCATGGACGGCTGTTCGGTAAGATGCCCCAACGCGGCGACATCGTCATCGTCACCCCGCCGGGAAGCAACGAAGATTATATCAAGCGCGTGATCGGGCTTCCGGGCGACACCGTCCAGGTTCGCGGCGGACGCCTGATCCTCAACGGCAAGATGGTGCGGTGGGAGCGCCGCCGACCGCAGATGATCCCGGTCGATGCCAACGTCCCCTGTGGCCGCGACCCCAATCCGTTGCGCTATGACCAGGTTTTCGCGGGCTACGTCGTCACCGGCGGTGACGGCAACCAATATTGCCGGGTACCCATCGTTCGCGAGACCCTGCCCAACGGAGTCGCCTACGACACCATCGACGCGGGCCGAAGCGCCGGCGACGATTACGGGCCGGTCCGCGTGGGCGCCGGTGAAGTGTTCCTGATGGGCGACAATCGTGACCGAAGCGCCGACAGCCGCTTCCCCGCGGGAATCCCAAGCAACGGCCTAGGCGGGCCGGTGCCGTGGGAGAATATCGGTGGTCGCGCCGAGTTCATCACCTTCTCGCTCGACGGCACGTCGAAGCTGTTGAACCCCGTGAGCTGGTTTGAGGCGCTTCGCGGCGGCCGCGCCGGGACGTCGCTTCGGCCAGCCCAGGCTCAGCCGGGCGAATAACCGATAAGCGCTATTCGGTCGCGGGTTGCGGCTGCTGCTGCTGCTGCTGTTGAGGTGCTGCCCGGGCCGCCATCGCGGCTGCGCCCCTGGCAACGTCGACGACGTGAATATCAAACTCGAGATCGCTGTTGGCCGGGATTCCGGGGCGCGGCTCCGAACCGTAGGCGAGGTTCGAAGGGATCAGGATTCGATAGGAGCCGCCCTTGCGCATTCGGGTCAGGGCCTCGGCAAATCCGGGAATGGTTTGCGCCGGCGCCAACGCCTGCGGACCGCCGCTTGCAGCGCTGCTGTCGAACACGGTGCCGTCGGTTAGCCGGCCTTCATAGTCGATGAGGACGGCATCTTCGCTGGTGATTACCGGCCCGCTGCCTGCCTCGATCGTTCGGAAAACGAGGCCGCTTGCCGTGGTTTCCCCGCGCAACGGCGAAGCCCCGAGCCAGGCGAGCCCGACTCCGACGGTGACGAGGAACAGCACGGCCAGCCAGAATTTGGCCAGCGCGGCCTTATGGTGCGGTGGGTGGTAGAGGGTGCTAACGGACATGGCTTTCGCCGTAGCCTCGCGCCCGCCGGCAGGAAAGTGTTTTAGCGGGCGCCTTCGCGCTCGACGCGCTTGCGCTCGAGCTTGCGGGCGCGGCGGATTGCGGCCGCGCGCTCGCGGGCCCGCTTCTCCGACGGCTTTTCGTAATGCCGGCGCAGCTTCATCTCGCGGTAGACGCCTTCACGCTGCAGCTTCTTTTTCAGCGCGCGCAGCGCCTGGTCGACATTGTTGTCGCGAACGATGATCTGCATAAACGGCCCGTCAAACTCCTCTCGAATTAAGCTCCCGGCGCAACAACGTCCCCGCTCCAGCGAGGCTCCGTCGTCGGCGGAGCGCAAACATCTATTCGCCGCAAGCGGACCTGCGGCGGTCGCGGGCCCTTAGCAGCGTGACCCCGCCGGTTCAAGGCGACATTTTTTCGAGAAGCTGCGGTGAACCGAGCCCGATAAGCGATGAACGCGGCAACCTTTAGCCTTTAGTTAGCAACGGTTAACGGTCTTGCTGATATAGAAGAGGCATGAGAGCTGGGGAGCAAAAGTCTTTGAATCGAAGGGAATTGCTGCGCTGGGGCGCCGTTGGCGCGGGTGCTGCCGCCTTTTCGTCCGCGGCCGGCTGCGCCGGTCTTCAATCCATGGTGTACAACAGGCCGCTGCCGCCTGCCGACCCGCTTGCGCCGGCCGTTCGCGCTCCGCAGGCACCGGCCGGGATCGATCCGCAACTGTTCCAGCGTGCCAAGGCGGCCCTCGACCAGCATCGAATCTGGTACCGCGACAAGATCGGCGTGGTCGATTTCACCCGCCCGTCGCATGAAGCGCGATTCCACGTGGTCGACCTTCAGAACGGCACTGTCGAAAGCCATCTCGTGACCCATGGCCGCGGCTCGGACCCCGATCATTGCGGCTATCTCGAGCGGTTCAGCAACCAGCCGGGATCCTATGCGACCTCCAAGGGCACCTACACGACCGCCGATTATTACCACGGCAAATATGGGCTCTCGATGCGGGTCAACGGCCTTGACCACACCAACGATAATGCGATGTCGCGGGCGATCGTCATCCACAACGCCTGGTACGCCGAGCCCGACATGATCGCCAAGCACGGAAAGCTCGGACGCTCCGAGGGCTGCTTTGCGATGAGCCGCAGGAGCCAGTGGGACGTGATGCGCCAGCTCGCCGGCGGCCGGATGATCTACGCCGAGAAACTGGCCTAAGCGCCGACTCGCCCTTCCCTGCGCCTTTCGATCCGCCGCCTCGGCAATCCGGAGCGGCGGTTTTCTTTGTGCTTTCAAAGGCGTATAATGCCGGCCCCGGCTGCAAGGAGGCACGCCATGCAACGGATCGGCAACATCTTTCACCATCGCGACCGCGACGATTTCGGCGAGGGCGATCACCAGGAATATGTGGAAAGCGGCGTTCGCGACATTGCCCTGATCGCGGGCGCGGCGCTGCTCCTCATCGGCGGCTTCGTCGCCTCGCTGATCGTCTGAAGCCCGTCGCCAGGCCGGCGGCGAAATAGTGCGCGGGCGATCGCCGGCAATGCTATAAGCTCGCGACAGGGGCATTTCCGCCCCCGCAAAGGAACCGGACATGGCCAAGGGCCAGAAGAAGTCGAACAGGGAAGTTCGCAAGCCAAAGCAGAACAAGGCGCCGAAACAGAACGCCTCGCAGCCGTCGCAAAAGGAAGGCGTCGTCCGCGGCCTCGAGAATTTCAAGAACTAGGCAGCGCCTCGGGCCCAATCCCCATCGTTCGCCCCGGCGCTTGCCGCAGTCGGGCTGGCGATAACGGTGCGCCGGCCGACGGGGGTGGGCGTTCTGCCGCCACGATGACTACCCATAAGCAATATGCAGGAAACGGCTCTTCGGAGAGCCACGTCGACCGCGCGATGCGCGGCCCGACTCCCGACAACCCATCGCTGTCGCTGAAGACGCGCCTCAAGCGGGCCGCCTTCTTCGACAAGCGCGAGCGCGAGGTCGCCCAGGGCAAGGCCGAGCCGATCGACCCGGCCGCCGGCCTTCCCGAGGCAGCCGCCGGCTCCGGCTTCATGCTCCGCGACTCGGGCGGCGAAGACAGGCCGTCCGCCTGAAGCCCTGCCCGACTGAAACCCCACGCCGCCGCCTCGCCACCCGCGGGGCGGCGGAATCGTGCCCGTTCGGGACGATTCCATTACGCGCACGGAACCGTTCGGCGCGCGGATCGCTTTGCATTGAGTCTTTTCACGAAACAGGACGACCAAGATGAAGCTCATCACCACCGTTTTTGTCGCAACCGGCCTCGCCGCCCTCGCGGCATGCAACGCCAGCCCGCAGGAACAGCAGGCCGACAATATCGAGGCCAATGCCGAGATGCAGGCCGACAACCTCGAAGAGGCCGCCGACAACGCGACCACCGAAATGGGCGAGCAGAGCCTGGAGAACCAGGCCGATGCGACCCGTGAAGCCGGTGAGAATGCCGCCGATGCGACCCGCGAGGGTGCGGACGCCGACGGCAACAGCGTCGACTAAAGGCTAAACGCGAGAGCACGCGTCGCGGGGCGTCCGGTTTCGGGCGCCCCGTTCGCATGTCCGCCTCGCGGAATGTGACCTTGCGCTCCGATTCTCGCCTGCGGCGAAGGCGTAAGGAAACGCGGGGGAACGATTGGGTGTGCCCGACCGTTCATCACGGGAACGAAACATCCAGGACTCCCATGCAGACCCAGAACATCATCGAACGCGCCTTCCAGCTGGCCCGGACCTCGAGCGACATCGATGGAATCCGCAAGACGCTTCGCCAGGAAGGCTATTCCAACGTCGACGCCCACCTCGCCGGTGCCTCGATCAAAGCGGACCTGAAGAAGCAGTTCCAGGGCTAGGGCGGCTGTCCGGGCCGGGCATGACCGAACCCTCCCAGTCGCGAATGCCCGCCCTGTTCATCGGCCACGGAAGCCCGATGAACACGCTCGAGGACAATGATTTCACGCGGGCGTGGGCGAAGCTGGGGCGAGCGCTTCCGCGGCCGAAGGCGCTTCTGGTGGTCTCGGCGCACTGGTATATCGGCGCGACTGCTGTGACCGCGATGGCGCGGCCGCGAACCATCCACGATTTCTACGGCTTCCCGAAGGAATTGTGGGAGTTCGACTATCCAGCCCCCGGACTTCCCGAGCTGGCCGAGGAAGTCGTCGAGATCGCCAAGCCGACCTGGGTCGGGCTCGACCGCGACCAATGGGGCCTCGACCATGGCACATGGAGCGTGCTCGCCCACCTCTATCCGGACGCCGACGTTCCCGTGGTGCAGCTCAGCATCAATGCGCTCAAGCCGCTCGACTATCATGTTGAGCTCGGAGCGAAGCTGGCGCCGCTCCGCGACAAGGGCGTGCTGATCCTCGCCAGCGGCAATGTCGTGCACAACCTCCGCCGCGTTCAGTGGAACGACCCCGACGGCGCGTTCGACTGGAACGAGCGTTTCGACGAGGCGACGATGCAGCAGATGGCGGAAGCGCCGGGCGACGTTCTGAAGCTGGCCGAGCATGCGGACTATGCGATGGCCGCGCCGACTCCCGACCATTTCGTGCCCTTGCTCTACACGGCCGGGCTGGCCATGGCGGGCGAGGGCAAGGCGGACGCGCTGGTGCGCGGCTATGCGATGGGGTCGCTGTCGATGACCTGCTACGGAGTCGGCGCCCAGCTGGACTGCGAAACCGCCGACGGCGCAGCGACCATCCCCGAAGGCGTGCCTGCCGACCAGACCAACATGTGAGGCGCTGCCCCCGCTGGCGATTCCCCCGAACGTCACGACTTTGGCGGGCCAGCCCATGAAAACGGGAGCGCCACCCGCTCAGCAGTCGAATCCATCTTGCGGAAGTCAATGAATGCAGTAACTTGGCGGCGCCGGATCTGAAGTTGGGGGGCTAACATGATCCGGAATGGGAAAATCCTTGCGCTTGCCGCGGCCGCGACCCTGGTGTCCGGGTGCGCGCAAACTGTCGTCAACGAATTGCGGCACAGTGGGGGCCATCCCGGCGCCCTTCTCGACCGGCATTTTTTCTATGCCGCGCATTCCAAGCAGGTCCAGCTGCTGCGGTCGGCGATGATCGTCTCGATGGCCGCCAACGTCGGCTCCGGCTACGTCGAGGCGGAAGACGCCGACAGCTTCATCCACCAGCTCCAGGCGGCGAGCGACGAGATCAATTACATGGCCGGGCACATCTATCCGGTCGACGGCAAGGATCCGTGCATCGACCTGACCCGCGACGATTGCGACGCTTATGCGCTGATGTACGAAAGCGAGGCTCCGCGGCTTGAGGGCCGAATCGTCAAGCTTCTCCTGGCGTCGCTTCCGCGCGACCGGGCAACGGCCTTCCTAAACGCGGCCAAGACCGGCAATGTGATGGCCGCCGCCTGGCGCGCGCTTCGCCTGGCGGCTAGCGCGGTCGAAGGCGCCCACCGCGGAGCCGCGGTTCACCGCTCGGAGCTGGAGCTTCGCGCCCTGCTCGTCCAGCATGCCAAGAGCCAAGGCGTCGGCAAAGGATGCCGTGGCGGTATCGACTGGCCGGTCGAGACGACGAATGACGCGGCCAAGTGCATGAACCAGCCGCTCGACGATTTGCGCGCGGCCGACGACACGCCGCTTCCGCACAAGGTGCCCGAACAGGCGTTCGACGCCGTTTTCGCGATCATGCGGACGTCGTGCATGCTGCTTCCCCTCAACGCGACAATCGAGGAGTCGGGGAGGGAACAGCGCAAGACCGAGTGCGCCAAGATCGCGTTCAAGCCGAAGCTTCGCTTCGGCGGCGTCCGGGGCTCTGCCGGCGCGGCGACGGACGGGAATGCACCGCCACCCGAAGATGGCGGCGCCGACTGATCTCCGGCAGCAGGATGTGCGCGACGGGCGGCTGAGGACTAACATCGGCACCCTCGCCAGCCTCGACGACGCCGTCGCCGCGTTCACCTCAAAGGGCGCGGCGCGCGGTGAAGGCGCGGTCGACCAAGGCAACATTTGAGTCGCCCCTAGGGTACCGAGATCGGGTAGCCGACG
>DATAKH010000230.1:0-17229 GCA_036261735.1 Sphingomicrobium sp. | reverse complement strand
GATAGACGCCGATCGCGCCCGAGACCGCGATCGCGAGTGCCGCGATGAGCGTCAGCGTGCGCGAGCGGCGAGAATCGGCGGGGGAGAATAGCGCAACAAGCGCAAGGAGAATGGCGGCTCCGTGCGGGTAGCGCTGCCAGTAACACATCTCGCAAGGATAGAGGCCGCCGAAATATTGCGACCCCAGCGCCCCTCCTAGCAGGGCGAGCGGCAAAAGGAGAGCAAGGAGGCGCCCCCGTTGAGCGCGGGTCGACACCATCGTTCCTTGCGCTTCGAGCGTCGCTTCAGCCACCCTGGCCGCGCGCTATCGCCTGGAGCCGGATTTGCCGCCCGCGGATGCGACCGCTGTTCGCGACCCAAGCCGCTTCAGCGTGTTCAGGGCGTAGTGGAGCTGGAAGTCCTTGATGCCCTTCTTCTCCAGCTCCTCGGCGGTGACGGAGAAGCGCGGGTCCTGCGACGTATCGTCATGCTGCAGCAGCTTGTCGTCCGCCTTGACCTGCGCGAGCAGATGCCGCCGAAGGTCTGCCTCGCGAATTGCCGGGCGGTTCTCATAGTCGGGGTCGGACAGTTGCGGGACGGCGATGTCCGGATCGATTCCACCGGCCTGAACGGACCGGCCCGACGGCGTATAGTAGCGGGCGGTGGTTAGCCGGAGCGCCGAACGCGGGCCCGTTTGGACGACCGTCTGGACGCTGCCCTTGCCGAAGCTCTTTTCGCCCATCACCAGCGCCCGTCGCTGGTCCTGAAGCGCACCGGCGACGATCTCGGCTGCCGATGCGGTTCCGACGTCGACCAGGACGATGACGGGCAGGCCGTGCGCCATGTCGCCGGGCTTGGCGTAATAGCGCTCGATGTCGCCCTTCTCGCGGCCGCGCTGCGAGACGATTTCTCCGCGGCTCAGGAAGGCGTCGCTGATGTCCACAGCCTGGTCGAGAAGGCCGCCGGGATTGGAGCGAAGGTCGAGGATATAGCCGAGCGGCTTCCCGCCGGTGGCCTTGTCGACCGCCGACAGCGCAGCCCGAGTCTCCTCAGCGGCGTTGCCGGAGAACGTGTTGATGTCGATGATCGCGATTCCGTCCTTCACCTCCCATTTTACCGGGCGAAGGTTGATCCGCTCGCGAACGATCGACACGTCGAACGGCTTGTCGCGGCCGGGGCGGACGATCTTGAGCTTGACCGATGTTCCGGGCGCCCCGCGCATCTTGTCGACCGCCTCGTCGAGCGACTCGCCGTAGACCAGGTCGCCGTTGATGTGGGTGATATAGTCGCCGGCCTTGATCCCGGCGCGCCAGGCCGGGGTGTCCTCGGTCGGGGCGATCACCTTCACCGCGCCGTCCTCGATCGAAACCGTAAGGCCGAGGCCGCCGTAATTGCCGTCGGTCGTGCTCCGAAGCGTGTCGAAATCGCTGTCCTGGAGGTAGGAGGAATGCGGGTCCAGCGCGGCCAGCATCCCGTCGATCGCGCCCTTGATCAGGGTGTGGTCGTCGACGGGCTCGACGTAATTCGCCTTCACCCGCTCGTAGACGCTCATGAACTTCTCGAGCTCTTTATAATTTGCCGCGTCCTGGGCGGCGAGCGAGCTCGTGGTCACCGGGACCAGCGCGAGCGCTCCGACAAGAGCGAGAGGGGGGAGGATCTTGTGAATCGTTTTCATCGGTAACTGCCTTGGGATCGCGTTCGACACGATGTTAGCCGCCTTTGCGGGGATTTGACACCTTCGCAGATGAACCTGCGATTAGGGCTGGCGAAACCGCCTCGCCATTGCGCTGGAGCTGCACTTCCACCGGGCCGAAGGCGATTGCGAACGGGTCGCCCATTCGTACGGCGGCTCCCTTGGGCAATTTCGATCCGGCGTTGACGAGCACGGACTTCCAGCCGCCGCCGTGGTCGATGATCACCACTCCGTCGTAATCTCGAAAAGGCCCGGCGAAGAGGATCGTCCCCGATGCCGGCGCGGCGAGGGTCGTCCCGCGCTGTGTCGCCAGCGTCATCCCCCGCGATCGCACGCCGTTGGCGCTGATCCCTCCAAGGCCGTCGCTGACAAGAGCGTTGGCCGGCAGCCTGTAGCGGAGCGGCGCCGCCTGGGGACTGCCCGTGGCCGCGACCGGGGCCGGTCCCAGTTCCGCCAGCTCCCGCGCAAGGCTCGCTGAAGCTTGCTTGGATGAAGTGCCTTGCTCAGCAATCGCAAGCCGCTCCTGTCGGACGAGGGCGAGGTCGCCGGCGCCGAGCGCTTGCGAGCCGCGTCGTCGCGCCACTTGCAGAGCGCGCTGCTCCAAAGCGGCGAACTCCGCGCGGCGGCGGTGCAGCTCGCCTCGGCTCCGTTGCAGCGAGTCTCGAGCGGCGATCGCCGCCTTTTCCAGCCGGCGTGCATTGTCGAATTCACGGGAAAGCGCCGCGGTTTTCGCGCGAATGGCGGGAGCGGTCGCAGCCACCAGGATTCGAAGTTTGACGATTTCGTCTGCCGATCCTGAATCTGCGAGCAACAGCAGAGGCGGGCGCCGCGCGGTGAGAGCCAGGCCGCCGAGAAGGGCGCTCGCCGGCGCCTGCTCTTGCGCAAGCCGCTGCCGTTGCGCTGCGACCTGTGCCGCCGCCAGTCGGGCGCGAGCGTCGGCCGCGCTGATCCGGGCTTCGGCGGCGGCGATTGCCTGGGCGGCCGCTAGCTGTCGCGCCCGGAGGCGGGTCACTTCGTCCCGCGCTTCCGCCGCAGCCTTCTCGAGCCGGCGCTGCTCGGCGACCGCCGCATTGGCCTCGCTCCTGGCCTGTTGGAGCTGAAGATCGAGCGGAAGCTGCTCCGGCCGCACCGGAGCGCTCGCGGCGATCGCTGCCGAACCGGCTGCGAGGAGGACGGTTGATGCGAGCCGGAACATCCGCTCAGCCTTCGCGGTGATAGGGATGGTTGGCAAGGATCGACGTCGCCCGGTACAGTTGCTCGGCGAGCATCGCCCGGACCAGGAGGTGCGGCCAGGTCGCCGGACCGAACGACAGCAGCATATCGGCAGCGGAACGGTCGGCGCCGCTGTGCCCGTCGGCGCCGCCGATGGAGAAGCGCGCCTCGCGCTTGCCGCAGTCCCTCCAGCTATCGAGTGCCTGCGCCAGTTCCGTCGACGACAGCGCTTTCCCGCGTTCGTCGAGAGCCACCAAGACACCGTTGGCCGGGAGCGGCGGTGCGGGCCGGCCATCGTCGGCCAATTCCGTAAGCTTCGTCGGCCAGCTTATTCTCTTCAGGTAGCGCTCGACCAAGTCGGCCTCCGGCGATCGGCCGATCTTTCCGCGGGCGACGATGTGTAGGAGCAGCTTACCGCCCGCTGATCGCGGACGCTGCGGTGTACGGCCAGCGGACCGTCGCGAGGAATCCGTCGTAGACCGCCTTTGCGGCTTCGGCGATTGCGCGCGGCCGGTTGCTCCCGCCGCGGGCGAAGATCGCAACCGCGACCCGATGGCCGCTCGGCAGCGTGATGAACCCGACGTCGTCGCTCAGGCCGTTGAGCGTGCCGGTCTTGTGCTCGACGCGGGTTCCCGACGGGAGCATCGATTTCATCCGGTTCCGTCCCGTCATGCACTGCGCCATCAGGTCGAGCAGGTAAGCCTTGCTCTTGTCGTTGATCAGGTAACCGGCATCGAGCCTGGCCAGGAACTTCGCGAACGCCACTGGAGTGCCGGAATCGCGATGGTCGTAGAGGTCGCGCTTGTCGCGAAGCAGCTGGGCGATGGTGCGGTCGATCCGAATGCCTTCGACATGATGCCAGTCGAGCCACTTTTGCACCGTCTTCGGTCCGCCGAGGTTGCGGATCAAAAGGTCGGTGGCGTGATTGTCGCTGTGAACCAGCATCCGCCTCATCAGGCTTGCAGCGGAAGATCCGCTTATCGTGTCGTCAAGCGATCGGTCGCCTTTCTCTACGTAGGAGAGATAGGTCGCCGCGACAGCGACCTTGATGGTGCTCGCCAGCGGGTAGCGCTGGCTTCCGCGAACGCTGACCATTTCCCCGGTCGTGAGATCGATGGCGGCAATGCCCACGTCGGCCGACTTGGTGGTGACGAGGGCCGACAGCTCGTTCTGAAGCGACGCGACCCGCGGATGTTGCGCGGCCGCGGCCGGCGCGGCGGCGAATGCCATCAGGCAGAACAGAAAGGCAGTCAGTCGTCGCATCGCTCACCCACCCTGAGCTGTTGCACTCATCTTCTCGTCACCGAAGGCCCACATTCGCTCCAAATTGTAAAAACTTCGTACTTCGGGCCGGAACAGGTGAACGATGACATCATCGGCATCGATTAGCACCCAGTCGGCAGCGGGTAGTCCCTCGATCCGCACGCTTCGTCCGAATTCCTGCTTGATCCGCTCGGCAAGTTTGGTCGCCATGGCGGCGACCTGCCGCGTCGATCGCCCCGAAGCGATCACCATATGGTCGGCGATGCTGGACTTTCCCTCGAGCGGAATCGACGTGATTTCGAGGGCCTGGTCGTCGTCGAGCGACTTGAGCACGAGCTTGTGGAGCTTGTCGACTTCGGCTGAAGGACGGCCGTTAACGGCGGTCTCGGCTGGAGGGTTGGGCAAGGCGTCTCCTTAGGTAGGCGTTCCGCCGGCGCGCGAACGGGAGGTCCCGGGACGCTTTCGGCGGTGCCAATTGGGGTCAAGCGCGCGCAAGGCGGTTGCGGAGGTGGGGTTGGTCGGCAGGCGAAGAAACAAAATCGCCGGTGGACTCCACTCCGTCCAGCATTTTGCCTGGCTTTCGGGGCGGACGGACCCCGACAGCCAGCCCATCGCGCGCGCCGCGCGGGCAGCCTCATCATAGCCGGGGCGCGGAAGCACTGCAATTGGAACGAGTTGCGCGATGGTTCGCCAATCCTTCCAGCGATGAAATTCAGCAACAGTGTCGGCCCCCATCAGCCAGATGAAGCGGTCGTCCGGATGTTCGCGCAGGAGCGCGCGAAGCGTATCGACCGTGTAGCGGGTGCCGGCGCGCCGCTCGAAATCGCTGGCGCGTATCGCCTTTCCCGCGGCAATCTTCCGGGCGGACTCCATCCGAGCCTCATAAGGCGCCATGTCGGGCGCGCTGTCTTTTAAGGGATTGCCGGGCGACACGAGCCACCAGATCTCGTCGAGGGCAAGGGCGTCGATTGCGGCCAGGCTCAGTTGCCGATGCCCTTCGTGAGCCGGGTTGAACGATCCGCCAAGAAGCCCGATGCGCTTCATCGCCGCCCAGCTAGCATGGCGGCCCATCGCCGCCTAATGTCGGCCGCCAAAGGGGGAGCGAATGCCGGATCGTGAGGCGCTTGACTCGGGCACGTCCGGCGTCGCGGAACAGCCGACCGAGCAGTCCCGCGATGACGGCCACACGCACGAGACCCGCTGCCTGAATTGCGGCGCCGACTTGACCGGGCCCTATTGCGCCATGTGCGGGCAGCATGCGCACGTGCATCGAACGCTTGGCGCGTGGTGGCACGACTTTCTTCACAGTGTGCTTCACATCGACGGCAAGTTCTGGCGGACCGTCCAGATGCTGGTGATTCGGCCCGGCGAGCTCACCCGGCGCTACGTTCACGGCGAGCGGGCGAAGTTCGTCTCGCCGCTGGCGCTGTTTCTGTTCAGCGTATTCGCGATGTTCGCCATATTCACGATTACTGGCAGTTCCTTCGAAGCCGATGCCGGACCGGTCAAGCAAGGCCTGCAGGAGGAACTGCGCGACCTCGACCGGCAGATCGCCAACTCGGAACAGGAGCGTGCGGCGGCCGAGGCCCGCGGCGCGGACACCGGCGCAATCGACAGGCGGATCGACAACCTGCGCCAGGAAGCCGAGCTGTTTCGAACTGTGCGCGATCAGGGCCTTGCCCGTGGTAGCGCCGTCCGGATCAGCGACGATGTTCCCGCGTGGCTCAAGCCAGTCGCGCAAAAGGCGGCCGCGAACCCGGAGCTGCTCCTCTACAAGATGCAGGCCAACGCCTATAAGTTTTCCTGGGCGCTCATTCCGATTTCGGTGCCCTTCGTGTGGATATTGTTCCTGCACCGGCGGCGATACCGGCGCGAACTGACCTCCTACGACCATCTCGTCTTCGTCACTTACTCGCTGAGCTTCGCGACATTGCTGATCGTCAGTTCAATGTTGCTCGGAAGGCTCTACGAGCCGCTTGCCCCACTCGTCATGCTGGCAATGCCGGTCCACATCTATCGCCAACTGCGCGGAGCCTATGCTGTCGGCCGCTTCGCTGCGCTGTGGCGAACCGCCGCGCTTCTTCTCTTTGCAACGCTCGCGATCGCGTTCTTCGTCGTGATGCTGGCAGCGCTCGGCGCCTTCTAGAGACCATAGCCGCTACCCCGAGCGCCGCTCGTGAGCGTTCGTCGGCCGAAACGAAGCGCCACTGACGATATTATCTAAAGTTAGTAGTAATCATCGCCAGTTATTCGGCAATTTGGTGTAACTGCATTAATGATTGGGCTGCTTTTTTCATTGGCTTTATTATCTTTCTAAGATTAGACTTTCTTATCGGCGCAATGCCGGCGGTGGGTGGCCCCGTTTGGAGGGCCTGCGAATTGACTCGACTGACAACAGGATTGTCACGCTCGCGGTGCGTTCGACGCACCCCTGATCCTGGCGCCGAACCGGTCGACCCGGCTTTCTCGGCGATCATCCCAACGAGACTTCAAAGCCCGCTTCACCGCTAACGCTGAAAGGATTGTCTGATGGCGATCAAGCTATGGACCACCACTCCAACCTCGAATTCCGACTTTATCATCGCCGGTGGCGGAAACAGCACCGTTGACGGCGGAAACGGAAACGACTTGATCCTTGGCGACAGCGTCACGCCGTTAACCTACGGGACGACGACCAACGGAGACGCTCCGGTCAGCATCAACAATGCGGCCTATTGGACCACTGATGAAAACCCGTTCTTCGAGGATGCAAGCATTCCGCACACCTCGCTTTTCGTGCAGGCGGAAGGCGGCTCGAGCCAATATGCGAAAGTGACGGTCGGTGCGGGCGAGACCCTCACGATCGACATCGACTTCGGCTACGACTTCAGCATCGGAAGTTATAGCGATCTGATCGTCACCCTGATCGATTCGACCGGTGCGGTGGTGGCGATAAACGATTACGCAAATGATTTCGGGGTCGGCGGCGCGGGCAGCGTGTACGGCAATGATCCGTTCCTGACCTACACGAATTGGAGCGGCCCCACACAGGCTTTCACCATCCGCTTTTCCGAAAGCTGGAACGGCATGTCCGTGCCGTTCGACGGCGGCGAGACGTTCGTCGCGAATATTTCGGTCACCGGCCATGTCGTCACCACTCCGACCGCCATGGGTGACGACATGCTCAGCGGTGGCTTCGGCGATGACATTCTTGCCGGAATGGGCGGTAACGACAGCCTGTACGGCAACGTAGGCTATGACACGCTGATCGGCGGGACCGGAAACGACCTGCTGGATGGCGGCGATTACACCGACACGGCGTCGTACGAAGATGCTTCCGGGCCAGTGACCGTCGACCTCTCGGTGATTGGAGCACAAGATACGGTCAACGCGGGGATGGACACGCTCGTATCGATCGAACGGCTCATTGGTTCGCGGTTTTCGGATACCCTGTCCGGCGATGCCAACGCAAATTCGCTTTGGGGCCGCCGCGGCAATGACACGATTTCCGGAGGCGGCGCCTCTGACTATTTGTACGGCGAGGATGGCGAGGACACCCTCAGCGGTGGCGACGGCAACGATTATCTCTACGGCGATCGCAACGATTACAGGACGTCCTTTGCAAACATCCTCTACGGCGACGCGGGGGACGACTATCTCTACGGCGGGTTCGGTAACGACACACTCAACGGAGGCGTTGGCAACGACATCATTTCCGATCCCGGCGGCAACGACTGGATTGCTGGTGGTTCGGGCATCGACGAGCTGCAATTCTGGAGCACGGCTTTCGGTGGAGTCACGGTCGACCTGCGGGTCACGGTCGCGCAGGACACCGTTGGTGCCGGGATCGATTTGATCACTAGCATCGAAAATCTCACAGGAAGCTATTCGAACGACGTGTTGGTGGGGAACGACTCGGCCAACCGGATTCGCGGCGTTTATGGCAATGACTATATCAGCGGCGCGGGCGGTGACGACGTTCTTGCGGGCGAATATGGCGACGACAACATCAACGGCGGTTCGGGCCTGGATACCGTCACCTACATATATGCCTTTTCCGGAGTCACGGTGGACCTCGCGATTTCGGCACCCCAGGACACTATCGGCGACGGCATCGACACGCTGAAGCTTATCGAGAATCTGACGGGGTCCTATTACGACGACAATTTGTCGGGAACGGGGGCGGCGAACACGATCGAGGGCGAAACCGGCAACGATATGCTGTGGGGCCGCGGCGGAAACGACATATTGCGCGGCGGATCCGACGACGACATTTTGAACGGCGGTACCGGGGATGATCGGCTGGTCGGCGGCGACGGCTTCGACATGGCCAGCTACGCCGGATCCGGATCCGCGGTAACGGTTACCCTGGCATCGGTGGCGGCGCAGAATACCATTGGTGCGGGAACCGACACGATCAGCGGCGTAGAGGGGATCATCGGCTCCTCCTATGCCGATACGCTGACCGGCAACGGCTCCGCCAATCGCCTCGACGGCGGGGCCGGCGCCGACACAATGACGGGAGGCGGCGGCAACGATGTCTACATCGTCGACAATGTCGGGGACGTGATCGTTGAAAGCGGGGGCGGCGGCACCGACACGGTCTTCAGCTCCGTCCACTACAGCCTTGGATCCGATGTCGAAAAGCTCACCCTGTCCGGGGCGTCCAATTTGAACGGGTTCGGGAATGGCCTGAACAACGTCATCACGGGCAACAGTGGCGACAACATTCTCGGTGGCGGCCTGGGTAACGATACATTGACCGGCGGCGACGGGAAGGATCGCTTCCGCTTCGACACTGCGCTGAATTCCGCGACGAACGTCGACACGATTACCGACTTCAGCGTCGTCGACGACACCTTCCAGCTGGACGACGACGCCTTCGTTGGGATCGGGGCGCTGGGAACGTTGAACGCGAACGCGTTCGTCATCGGAAGCTCGGCCGCCGACGGGGGCGATCGGATCATCTACGATTCAGCCACCGGCGATCTCTATTTTGACGCCGACGGAACAGGGGCCGGCGCGCAAATTCTCTTCGCGCACATTGGCCCGGGCCTGGGGCTTACCAACGCCGATTTCATCATTATCGCGTAGCGAAGTCGGACTGATATCGCGGGAGCTTTTAGGCTCCCGCGGTCGCCGGGCCACCGAGCGGGCGCGGCTTCTTGCGGCCGGCCTTCGGGATGGAAGAACCGGCGGCCGGAATCGCTGCTCCGGTCGGGCCGCCGCGGTCGATCGCGCCGCCGTCCATCAGCGTCCTGATCTCGTCTCCGGTCAGGGTCTCGAACTCGAGCAGCGCCTGGGCCAGCGTTTCGAGCTGGTCGCGGTTGTCGTTCAGGCAGGTCTTCGCCTTTTCATAGGCTTCCTCGACGATTCGCCGGATTTCGCCATCGATCGCGCGGGCCGTCTCGTCCGACATCTGGCGAGTGCGGTTGACGGAATAGCCTAGGAAGACCTCCTCGTCCGGCTCGGCATATTGAAGCGGGCCGAGCTTGTCCGACAGGCCCCACCGCGTGACCATGTCGCGCGCCAGCCCGGTCGCATATTGGATGTCGGAAGAAGCACCGGACGACACCTTGTTGTAGCCGAAGATCAATTCCTCGGCGACTCGGCCGCCCATGGCGACGGCGAGGTTCGCGTACATCTTGTCGCGGTGATAGGAGTAATTGTCCCGCTCCGGCAGCCGCATCACCATGCCCAGCGCGCGGCCGCGCGGAATGATCGTCGCCTTGTGGATCGGGTCGGAGGCTTCTTCGTGGAGTGCGACGATCGCGTGGCCGGCCTCATGATAGGCGGTCATTCGCTTTTCGTCCTCGGTCATGACCATGGACCTGCGCTCGGTGCCCATCATCACCTTGTCCTTGGCCTCCTCGAACTCCTGGGCCGCTACCAGGCGCTTGCCCTTGCGGGCGGCGAGGAGCGCGGCCTCGTTGACGAGGTTGGCAAGGTCGGCGCCGGAGAAGCCCGGCGTTCCGCGAGCGATGACGCGCGGGTCCACGTCGGGCGCCAGCGGCACCTTCTTCATGTGAACGCCGAGGATTTTCTCGCGGCCGTCGATGTCGGGGCGGGGGACGACCACCTGGCGGTCGAATCGGCCCGGACGCAGAAGTGCCGGGTCGAGCACGTCGGGACGGTTGGTCGCTGCGATGATGATGATGCCTTCATTGGCTTCGAAACCGTCCATCTCGACCAGCAGCTGATTGAGGGTCTGCTCGCGCTCGTCGTTGCCGTTGCCCAGACCGGCGCCACGATGGCGGCCGACTGCGTCGATCTCGTCGATGAACAGGATGCACGGAGCGCTCTTCTTGGCCTGGTCGAACATGTCGCGGACGCGGCTCGCGCCGACTCCGACGAACATCTCGACGAAGTCGGAGCCCGAGATGGTGAAGAAGGGCACGCCCGCCTCGCCGGCGATGGCGCGTGCGAGAAGCGTCTTGCCGGTGCCGGGCGACCCGACGAGCAGCGCACCCTTCGGAATCTTGCCGCCGAGCCGGGCGAACTTGCCCGGGTCCTTCAGATATTCGACGATCTCCTCGAGCTCTTCGCGAGCCTCGTCGATCCCCGCGACGTCGGCGAAGGTGACCTTGCCGTGCTTTTCCGTCAGCATTCGCGCCCGGCTTTTGCCGAAGCCCATGGCTCCGGAGCCGGCATTCTTCTGCATTTGCCGCATGACGAAGAAGCCCAGGCCGATGAAGAGGAGCAAGGGCAGCGAATTGTAGAGCATCAGCAGCCAGATGCTCGAGCCTTCCTCGGCCTTCACCTGGACGTCGACCCCGCGCTCGATCAGTTGCGCGGAAACCGAGGCATCGCCCGGCGCTGTGGTCCTGAAGTCGCTTCCGTCGGCGAGCTTGCCGGTGATCACGCTGTTGCGGTTGGCGGAGGTCGCCATCGTGACCGAGCGGACATTGCCTTCGTTCACCTGGCGGACGAACTCGGAATAAGCGATCGGCTGGCCGGCAGCGGCGGTCGACCCGCCTCCAAGCATCTGAACGAAGAGCACGAGTCCGAACAGGATGCCGACCCAGATCAGCAAGCTCTTCACCCAGGGGTTGGCGGGCTTCTTCTCGTTCATTCGCGTCTCTTTTCCGGCCTTCTCGCAAGGGCAAAACGCCCGTGGAGACAAGATAGGGGCAAGATGGGCAATAACAATGCGCGACTTGCAAAGCGGTGAACGCCGCCCCGGGCGCGACAAATCCCGTTGCGCGGTGGCGGGGGCGGGCGCAGAGTGCCCGCCAGCCATGGACAAGCCCGACGTCGCAACCCCCGCCGAGCGGTGGACCCGGATCGACGACTATCTCGGCGGGGTTCGCCGACGGCTCCGCTCCAGCCGGCAGCGCCAGCGTCAACGCACCGAGCCGGAAGCGCCGCGCGCAATGCTGAGCACAATTCCCTTCGCGGCGCTGATCGGGGTGCTGGCAATGCTGATGGTTGCCATCGCCGTTACCGCCTGGCCGCCGTCGCAACCCGAATTTCCGCTGCGAACGGCGGAAAGGGAGCTGGGGACCGCGCCGCCGGGCTGGTTCGAAAAGGCGAAAAAGGAATTCCGCTAGAGCGCCGCCAACCCTGCGGACATCCTGTTTTTGCCCGATCAGGTCCTAAGGCGCTTAACCGGGCGATAACCGTCTGCGTTGTACGGCGCGCCGGTGAGCAAGATCCGCAAAGCTGCCAAGCCGACCGTCGAGCTGCGCCCGTCGCGGATCCGGCGCGATCCCGTGCCCGTCGCCGAGGCGGCCGGCGAGAAGAAGCTGCGCTGGGAATCCGACGAGCGCGACATCTGGATCGCGCTCATCGGGATCGTCGCCTTCGCGCTTGCCATCGACATCATCATCGTAGCGATAAGCACCTACTGGAACTGAGCCGGCGGCCTTCGCGTCGGCGCTCCAACCGTGCTATGCCCGCCGAGCAACGGAGGGGGCTCCATGCCGTATCGCCACGCGCCTTATTACGTGCTCGCCTGCATCGCCGTTATCGTCGCCGGTTTTTGGGAAAGCTATTTTTCCGTCTGGGGCAATGTCCCCTGGCAGTTCCATGCCCACGGGATCGCCGCCAGCATCTGGGTGCTGATGGTCCTCGCGCAAAGCTGGACCCCGCACCACAAACAGCTCCCGCTACATCGCGCGGTGGGCAAGTCGAGCCTGATTCTGTTTCCCTTCCTGATCGGCGGCCTGGCGGCAATCATCGACCTTACCGGCAAGGGTTTCGTCGGCGGCAATGACCCGGTCCGGGCGATGTTCGGCGGTGAGTTCCTGGTCGGTCTTGCCTTGGCCGCCGCGGCATACGTCGTGCTCTATTACCGAGCGCTCAAATACCGCCGGAAGGTTTGGGTCCATTCGGGCTACATGCTGGCGACTCCGCTGATCCTGTTCGAATCGCCGCTCAGCCGGATCCTCGGCGCCTGGGTGCCGGGCCTCACCGTCGCCGGACCGCAGGATTTCGGCCGGATCATCCCGTCGATCGAATGGGCGATGGCGACCGAGCTCGTGGTGATCGCCGCGATCTGGCTTGCCTACCGCGAAAAGGCGAAGCCGTTCCTGGTCGCCGGCGGTTTCGTCGTCGCGCAAATGGTGACGATGGGCTTCATGAGCCACAATGCCGTGCTCGAAGCGGCGCTCGTCGTGATCGGCAATGTGCCGAGCGCGGCGGTGGTGATGACCGGAATGGCGATCGGTGCGGTGACGAGCTGGGCCGGCTGGCAGGCGGGCAAGCGCCCCGTCGCTCCGGCGGTCGCAGCCGCGCAGCCGGCCTGAGCCCCGCCTTTTTGTGACAACCGTCAGCCGCCCGGCGGCGGCGGGGTGTCGCTGGCGATCGATCGCCACAGCTTCAGGCTTCCGTCGCCCTGGCGCCTGAAGATCGCCACCCAGCTTCCGGTCTCGACGGAGCGGCCGCCCTGCGGCGTGGTGACGGTGAAGGTGTAGGGCGCCTCGAACACCGCGAAATCGCCCGCAGTAGCGACGGTCACCTTGTCGGGGCCGAGCTTCCAGTCGACGTCCGCCGCCTCCATCTGCGCCTTCATCCCCGCTTCGTCGGCGGCGGGGCCGACCGTGTTGGGCTGGCCGTGATAGATTCCGACATAGTCCGGCGCGTCATAGGCGGCCGCGGCCTTCGCGTCCTCCGCATTGTAGGCGGCGACCAGGCCGAGCGCGTCCTTGCGGACCTGGTCGGCGACGGCGCCGGTGTCGGCCCCCCGGCCGCAGCCGCAGAGCGCCAGCGCGCCGGCCAGTGCGAGCAGAAGCGCCCGCAGTTGCGTGATCATGTGCCCGTCCCCCTTCAGCCCGGCGGCACCCTCAGCGCTCTCGGGCGGAGCGTCAAGACGGAGCGTCAAGTGGGACCGGCGAAGCGAGGATGCGCCGCGATCGCCCAAGGAACGGGCCGTCCGGGCCGATCGTTGGCCGGGCATCCGCAAACCGAAAGGAATCGACGATGGGCGAACGCGAAAAAATCGAGCCGCATGAAGGCGATGTCCGCTACCAGCGGCGCAACGAGGACGGACAGTTCGGCGAGAGCGACGATCAGGCGGACTCGCTGCGCCAGGACATCCAGCAGCACGCCGAGCACAAGAAGCCCCGCAACGAAGGCGACAAGGGCGACTAGGCGCGGCAGCTCCAGTTTGGGAGCCTGACCAGCGACGGCTGCGGGACAGGGCTTTTCGCTTATTCCGCGGCCCGGGCGCAATCGATGCACAGCGCGGCTTCCGGCCGGGCCTCGAGCCGGGCCGGAGCAATGGCGCCGCCGCAGCGCACGCATTCGCCGTAGGTGCCGTCCTCGATCCGCGCCAGCGCCCGCTTGACCGAGGCGATCTCCCGCTCGACGAGCGCGCCCTGGCCCTCGAGCGCCGCATCGTCCTCCATCTCCACCGCCGCTTCCGAGGAATCGGGATTGATCGGCTCGGCAAGGTCACCGGCGATATTGGCAAGGCGCGCCTCGAGCTCGGCGAGCTGCGCCTCGAGGCGAGCCCTGGCGGCGGCGGTGTCGGGCATGACTGACTCCCTGTCGTTTCGGGCCAAGCCTAGCGAGGCTGCGCCCGCGCGGCAAAGCCGGGAAATTACGGATAGGCCAACGCCAGCTAAATCGGCAGCGGTAACGCGCTTACGTTCACTAAAGTCACGCGATGAGCGACCATTTTCGTGACGTTACGGGCGTGGTGCGCGTTCTGGATGGGGGACATTGACGATCTGAAAGAGCCGCGTCCGAGCGAAGCAGACGAAATCCTACATTGGAAGCAAATCTGGGCGGAACTGTCGCGGGCTTATGCGGGCGGGCGGAAGCCTTGGTGCCAGCGGTTCTGCCGACGCGAAAATGGCGATAGAAGCGACATATGAGCAACTGGGAACGCGTCTACAAAATGGCCTTCGCGTCCGTGTATCCGCAATATCTCCGCAAGACGGAGGCGAAAGGGCGGGCGAAGGCGGAGCTGGACGAGATCATCCGCTGGCTGACCGGCTATTCGCAGGAGCAGCTGGAGGCGGAGATCGACAAGGGTACCGACATGCGGCGCTTTTTCGAGGACGCGCCGCGGCCCAACCCGGCGCGGTCACTCATCACCGGCACGATCTGCGGCGACAGGGTGCAGGACATCGCCGAGCCGCTGAAGCGCGAGATCCGCTACCTCGACAAGCTCGTCGACGAGCTGGCCAAGGGCAGGCCGATGGAGAAGATCCTGCGGGCGCAGTGACGGGCGAGCGCGCGCCGGGGCGTTGGTGATAAATTATGTTACAAGCAGCGCCGTTCACCAATCGGGGAGGAGGGCATCGTGAGAATCGGGGTCTGCCTTGCCGCATTCGCACTCGCCGGCTGTGTTTCGCTGGGCGCCGAAATGGACCTGGCTGCAGCGCAGAGAATTCCGACCGGAACGCCAATATCCCGGGTCATCGCTAAATTCGGGCCGCCGGACGGTAGCCACTTCGACGCAAATGGCTTCCAATTCTTGAGGTGGACTCAAACCAGAGGTTCGAGCGCGCATTCGAGCAGGATCAACGGTGTCGTGCTGCGGTTCGATACCAACGGCCGCTATGCAGGCGTGGAAAGTTACACGCTGGAGCGCGTCAATTAAGGGCGCCGTGCATTTTCGCCGTGATCGGAGGACCTAGAGCGGGGGCATTCCGGGGCGGTAAAGCTCGCGGGTGACCCGCCCCGCGATCAGCTTCGACTTGAGCTTCTTGCGCATCGCCTCTGCGCCGTCCACGCTCATGCAGACGAGACGAACGCCGCCGGCGGGCAGATATTCAATCGCGGAAATGCCGACATCGGCGGCGAGGCAACGTGACACCACGTCGCCTTCGTCGAGCGACAGAAACAGGACACGGCTCATCGCCCGGCGCTCCGCGGATCGATCCGTTTGGCGTCGCTTTCGAACATTTTGGCCACGTTTTTCAGCGCGTCCACGCCGGCGACGGTGCGCGCCCTCCACGCGAGGCGGCGGCACGAGGCGGCCTGCTCGCGAAGCTCGTCGGCCGCGTCCTCGCGGGAAATGGGCGGCTTCACGCGACGAGACTCAGCTGGGCGGATATGCGCGCTTTTGCGGCCGCGATCTTCTTCGCATAGCCGGCGACGAGATTGAGGTGCGCGAGCCGCGCCTGCTGGCACGTCGCGTTCTCCGCATTGAACACGGACACCTGATGGCGGTGGTAGAGGTAATTGAGGTCCATGTTCTGGCTCCCGTCGGTAAGCGGGAGCGCGCCGTCGAT
Organism: Sphingomicrobium sp.; assembly: GCA_036261735.1. Lineage (GTDB taxonomy): Bacteria > Pseudomonadota > Alphaproteobacteria > Sphingomonadales > Sphingomonadaceae > Sphingomicrobium. Next base: position 1,419 of record DATAKH010000230.1, on the reverse strand, counting down.
GTGAACCGACCTGGGATCTCTCAGCCGCACAGGCTTACGAAAATTTCCGTGCGATGAAGGGGTTATAACACAGCGGCGCCTGGGCGCCTAATCCCGTCGCGTGGCGCTAACCCGGCGCTAACCGTGCCTGCCGTAAGCGCGGCGGGCGATGAGCAAGAAGTGGCTTCCGTGGTGGGTTCACCGGCAACTCGAGCGCAAGCGGCGCCGCGATGCGGTGCGCGAGCGGGATGGCGACAATTGCTGGCGTTGCGGACACCCGATGCGCTTCGGGCCGCCGTACAATCGCGGAAAGGCGGCCACCATCGAGCACGTCATGCCGTTGGCGAGCGGCGGCACCTCGGCGCTGTCCAATCTCCGCCTGTGCCACGTCGGCTGCAATCGCCACCTCGGCGCCCACGATCCCGCCCAGAAAGAGCGGATGCGGCTCGTGCGATGAGCAGGCCATGGAAACCGCCTAAAAGGAAGGTCACCCGCATCCGGCCGGTGCGGACCAGCTGGCATTCCGCCACTGGCCCCCGCCCGCAGCTGCCTGCCTATCTTCGGCAATCGAAACGGCTGAAGGGCCTGGACGAATGGCAGGACCCGCCGTGGAAGCAACGGACGAGACGATTGTCCGGCAGGGCGAAGGCCGGGCTGATCCTGGTCGGCGCGGTGGCGCTTGGGATCGGCGCGGGCGCTGTGCTGAGTTGGCGAGAGGCGCCTCCCGCCGCCCCCAAGGTTTTCGCGCCCGACGCGGTTGCGCTCGATCCGCGGGCGCTGGCGCCACCGCCCGAGGAGGCGGACGGGGAATGGGCGGCGCGGGGGGAGATGGAGCTTGCTCCTCCCGCTGCAGCGCCGTCCGGTTCGAGCGATCGCATTGGCGCGGTTCGGGCCTCCTTCTCCTATTGCAAATGGGGCGGGGGGACGAATTGCGTGGTGGACGGCGACACCTTCTTCATCGGCGGAGCGAAGGTGCGGATCGCCGGGATCGACGCGCCCGAAACCCACGATTACCGATGCAAATCGGAGCTGGCGCTCGGCGACCGCGCCACAGCGCAGCTGCAGGCGCTGCTCAATTCGGGCGCGGTGACGATGACCAGCATCGACCGCGACCGCGACCGATACGGGCGGCTGCTGCGGAACGTGGCGGTCAACGGGCAAGATGTCGGCGAGGCGTTGATCTCGGCGAGTGTGGCTCGGGCTTATGCGGGTGGAAGGAGGAGCTGGTGCTGAGGTCTTCACCCAATTGTTGAGTCTTTTGAATCACTTACGGGCTGTTGCGTAAGTAGTTGATTCTGGTACACTTTTGCCATGGATGCGACCTATCACGTCAACGGTGGCTTCAAGCCGACCACGAAGCGATTTGCGGACCTCAGTGGGCCGGATTTCTACCCGACGCCTGCTTGGGCGACCCATGCTCTGGCGGACAACGAACCATTC
>DATAKH010000220.1:0-6761 GCA_036261735.1 Sphingomicrobium sp. | reverse complement strand
CAATCCAGGGCGATACGCTGGTGAGGAAACTCTTCGCCAGGAACGGCCCGAGCGGCTGGTACTCCCAGGCCTGTATGTCGCGCGCCGACCAGTCGTTAAGCAGGCACCAGCCGGCGATATGGTCGTCCGCCTGGTTGATCGGGATGGGCTCGCCAAGCCTGTTGCCGCGCCCGATCCACATGCCCAGCTCGAGCTCGTAATCGAGCCGCCGGCTCGGGCCGTATTCGGGCACATCGGCATCCGGCGGCTTGCGCTGGCCGCTCGGACGAGTGACCTCCTCTCCCGAAGCGCGGACCGAGCTTGCCCTGCCGTGATAGCCTATCGGCACATATTTGTAGTTCGGAAGCAGCGGATTGTCGGGGCGAAATTGCTTGCCGACGTTGGTCGCGTGGTGAATTCCGACATAGAAATCGGTGTAATCGCCGACGAGGCACGGCACGTGCATCCGCACTTCGCTCTGGCCGATCAGGTGCGGATCGATGTCGTCGCGGTAGCGCTCGTCGGTCAGAAGCTCGGACAGGCGCCGGCGGAGCCCCCGGTGAGCTTCGGGACCGCGCGCGAGCCAGCCGTTCAGAACCGGCTGCGCCAGGTCGCCACGCCAATCTTCGTCCAGAAGGTCGGCAATCGCGTTCAAATCGAGGATGTAGTCGCCAATCGCGACGCCCGGCCGGCGCCTGCCCTTCGCTTCGGAAAAAATTCCGAGCGGCAGGTTCTGGACCGGAAAATCGCTTCCCGCGGCGGCACTGCTAACCCAGCTCGCGAGATCGGGGTCGTGAGTGTCGTCAATTCCGCTCACGGCAGCTTCGCCTTCGGGAACCCGGCCCAGGCCTGGTCATAGTCGGGTTGCGCCCGGTCGAGCGCGAAGCGGGTCGGGCGATAGGGCCAGCAGGTCTCTAGCATGAAAGCCATGGTCCCTTCGATCTTCGCGGGCTTCAGGTCGGCCTGCGTCGCGCTCTGCCAGCTCTCGAGATCGGGGCCGTGCCCGCTCATGACGTTGTGAAGGCTGAGGCCGCCGGGGGCGAAGCCTTCGGCCTTGGCGTCATATTCGCCGGCGATCAGTCCCATCGCCTCGCTCATCACGTTACGGTGAAACCACGGCGGCCGGAATGTGTCTTCGGCAACCATCCAGCGGGGCGGGAAGATTACGAAGTCGGCGTTGGCCCGGCCCGGCACTTCGCTCGGGGAAGTCAGGACCGTGAAAATAGACGGGTCGGGATGGTCGAAGCTAACCGTTCCGATCGTGTTGAATCGCGAAAGCTCGTAGCGCCACGGTGCGTAATTGCCGTGCCAGGCGACGACGTCGAGCGGCGAATGATCGAGAGTCGTGGTCCATAGCTGCCCGAGCGATTTCTGGACCACTTCCGTCCGCTCGTCCTTGTCCTCGAACCAGGCGACCGGACTTTCGAAGTCGCGGGGATTGGCCAGCCCGTTCGACCCGATCGGCCCAAGGTCGGGCAGCCGGAACGGAAGGCCGTAATTCTCCGCGACATAGCCGCGCGAGCCGCCATCTTCGACGGCAACGCGGAACTTCATCCCGCGCGGGACCAGCGCCACCCAACCCGGAGCGACGTCCAGCCGCCCCAACTCGGTCTCGATCCTGAGGCCACCCGCCTGCGGAATGATCAGCAGCTCCCCGTCAGAATCGGCAAAAATCCGCTCCATTGACCGGTCGGCGCGGTATAAATGGACTGCGCAGCCCTCGAGCGCCTCTGGCTCGCGCGCGTGGAGCATCGTCACCAGCCCGTCGACGAAGTCCTTGTCCTCCGGGAGGTCCGTCGGCGGGTCCCAGCGAAGCCGGTTGGGCGGCAGCGGCTCCTTGGCTGCGGGATCGCCGAACAGCGGGGCGCCCTCATATGGCGTGAACGGACGATGGTCAGCAGTCGGCCGCATCCGGTACAGCCAGCTGCGCCGGTTCTCGTGCCGCGGCATCGTGAAAGCGCTTCCCGAGAGCTGCTCCGCGTAGAGGCCGAACGCCGGCTTCTGCGGCGAATTGCGGCCTTTGGGGAGCGCGCCTTCGGCCGCTTCGCTTTCGAAATGGCCTCCGAAGCCGCTCATGTAGTGAAGCCTCATGCGCGCCGGTTACTGTCTAAGCGGCACAAACTCAAACGGGCGCAGCTCCCGGATGAGGAACTGCGCCCGTCACGCGCGGGACTCGCCTACCGCGCGTGAGAGTGGCGGGAGCGGCCAGACCTGGCCGCCCGCTCGCGCCGGAAATTCACTGCTGGTTGACGTTTACGTCGATCGTATCGGGAACCTCGACGGTGGTTCCGCCGTCGGTCAGCCCAAGCTGGGCGCGGAACACCCAGAGAAGCACCAGCACGACGATGATGAGGAGGACGACCGCGAGGACTCCTCCGCCGCCTCCGCCTCCGCCGGTTTCGACTATGGTCGTTCGCTCGGTATCTCGATCATCGGGATCCGCCATGTGGAACCTCCCTGTTGGCCTGTTTAGGTTGCGAAACGAACGAACGCGTTTCGGCGCGGTTCCACCCGCGCCGAACGGGCCCGCTTTGAACCTTCCCGCATAGGGCGCTCACCGAAACGATTCGCACCCAACCTTCTGTGCCGCTTCTTTTCAGCCGGCGGTGGGAGCAGCGAGGGAATTCAGCCATTCCTCAAGATTGGTATAGCCGTCCCGGTCACGGTCGCGGGTGCCGTCGCTCGGGTCCGAAGAGTCGAGGCCGTGCCGGCTTTCCCAGTCGTCCGGCATTCCGTCACGGTCCCGGTCGCGCCATGGACTTCCGCGCGCAAGCTCCGGCCAGCCGCCGATAGCGTCCTGGCTTGGGACGAGCCCGCCGGTTCTCGACCTGACCGTCTCGACTACGCGCCGGTCGACCGTATCGCGCACCAGCGACGCCCCGGCGTGGGCGAGCACTCGGCGATATGCGGAAGCAGCTTGGTCAGCTGCCACCGGCGTAACCGCGATCGGCCGCGACAGCCGGAATCCCGGAGTCCTGCTCAGCACGTGGCTCCACTGGTCGGCGAGCAGCTTGCCGTTAAGGGCGTTGCCCGCAAACCAGCCGCGGGCGAACGGGTTGCGGTTCTCATAAATCAGCGAGCCTTTTGACTCCGGGCCAGTCCAGTAGCTGTTGTCGATGAAGCTCAGGTGCAAGGTTGCCGGCGGGCCGCTGTCATACCCAGCCTGCTGCCCCCCCCAATTGTAGACGACGTTCGACCGGAACTCGACGAACCCGCCCAACTTGTCCTGACCGGGCGGAAGCTGGTTGGACGGGCGCGGCATCCGCCCGGCGTGGTTCGCCCACAGGTTGTGGTGGAAGCTGATCCGTGCGCCGCGGGCGGCGCCAACCAACGTGCCATAACAGTGGCGGGCGCCGGGCGCCGGCGGGCCGCACAAAGACTCCGCAATGATCGACCATTGCACCGTCACGTCGCCAAGCGAATCGCCGCGTCTCCAGTTGGGGCTGACCGACAGGGTCTCGTCGGTGCCCCAGCTCGCGGAAACATGGTCGAGGATGATCCGGCGGCCGCTGATCACTGAGATCGAATCGTCGTCGGCACCGCTCTTGTCGCCCAGCCGCGAGCGGATGAAGCGGATGATGACGTCGTCGGCGGCGACCCTCAAGCTGCCGCCGCGAAGCGTGATCCCGCCGCCCGGAGCGGTCTGGCCGGCGATCGTCACCCGGCCGTTGCGGATCCACAGCGGGCGCTTGAGCCGGACGGTCCCGCCGACATCGAAGACGATCGTTCGCGGCCCCTCGGCGTCGGTCGCCGCCCGAAGCGATCCCGGGCCGCTGTCGTCGAGGTTGGAGACGTGGATTGCGCGGCCGCCGCGGCCCCCGACGCTGAAGGCGCCAGCGCCCTCCGCGCCTGGGAAGGCCGGCAGCTGCGCCTCGGCCTTCGAGCAGGACGCGAGCGCGAAGAGCAATCCCGCGAGCTGAGCCATCGGCAACCGTGTCGTCATTGGCCTTTCAATGTGATCAGGCGCGGTTGGTTGCCGTAACCAGGTAGTTCAGCCGCAAGTCCTCGCTGAGATGGAGCCCTCGAGTCGGCGTCCAGGCGATTCCCTCGACGTCGATGCACTGGAGCCCGCATTCGGCCAGAATCGCCTTCATTCGCTCCGGAGCGATGAACTTGTCGAAATCGTGCGTGCCCTTGGGGATCGCGCCCGTCGCCTCGGCGAAGCCGACCATCAGCAGCCGCGACCAGGCGGTGCGGTTCGGGGTCGACAGGATCAGTAGCCCGCCCGGCGCAAGCCGCGCCGCGAGCGCCGCGACAAAAGCCTCCGGATCGGCGACGTGCTCGATCACCTCGAGGGACGTTACGAGATCGAACGCGCCGTCGATGTCCTCGACCGCGGCGACCCTGTAATCCACTTTGAGGCCCTGGCCGTGAGCGTGAAGCTGCGCTGCTGCAACAAGCTCAGCCGCAGCGTCGATCGCGGTGACCTCTGCGCCCAGCCTCGCCAGCGGCTCCGCAAGCAGCCCCGCTCCGCAGCCGACATCAAGCGCCCGCTTCCCCTGCAGCGGCTTGAAGCCCTGCTCGTCGCATTGCCAATGCTGGTCGACCTGGTCACGAATATAGGCGAGGCGGACGGGATTGAGCTTGTGAAGCATCGCCGACGCGCCGGCCGGGTCCCACCAGTCGCCCGCCAGCGCCGCGAACCGCTCGACCTCGTCGGCAACAATGCTGGAACTTGTTTCGGCCATGGCCGCCTCCTAACAGGGCGCGCCGGTTAGCCCAAGGAGTGAAGCCCCTCCACATGCCCCGTATAGTGATGAAGTTCGGCGGCACGTCGATGGCCGGGATCGAGCGAATCCGGCACGTCGCGGAGCGGGTCCGGCGCGAGGCGGAGGCCGGCAACGAAGTGCTGGTCGTCGTCTCGGCGATGGCTGGCGAAACCGACCGGTTGGTGCAGCTTTGCCGCGAAGCGGCGGCGCTGCACGACCCGAAGGAATATGACGTGGTGGTCGCCTCGGGCGAACAGGTCACCGCCGGGCTCCTGGCGATGACCCTCCAGAACATGGGGCTGAAGGCGCGAAGCTTCATGGGCTGGCAGCTGGTCAAGGCGTCGGGAGTGCACGGAAATGCGCGCGTGGATGCGATCGAAGGGGCGATGCTCGGCGAGGCGCTGTCAGGCGGGACCGTTGCGGTCATTCCCGGATTCCAGGGCGTGTCGGGCGAAGGGCGGCTGACGACGCTGGGCCGAGGCGGCTCCGACACCAGTGCCGTCGCGATCGCAGCAGGGGTCAAGGCCGACCGCTGCGATATCTATACCGATGTCGACGGCGTCTACACGACCGATCCGCGGATCGTTCCGAAGGCGCGCAAGCTGGATGCGATCACGTTCGAGGAGATGCTCGAGCTTGCAGGCGTGGGCGCGAAGGTGCTTCAGCCGCGCTCGGTGGGGCTCGCGATGCGCGAAAACTTGCCGCTTCGAGTGCTCTCGGCCTTTGAGGACGTGCCGGGAACGCGAGTGGTTGCCGAGCTTTCAGGAGCGGATATGGAGAGGAATGAAATCGCAGGGATCGCCGCCGACCGCAACGAGGCGCGGGTCACCCTGACGAAGATTGCCGACATGCCCGGTACCGTCGCTTCGGTGATCACGCCGCTTGCCGAGGCCGGCATAGCTGTCGACATGATCGTCCACGCCGCCACGCGGACGGGAGAGGCGAGCGACCTCACCTTCACCGTCCCTCGAGCAAGTCTGGCGCAGGCGCAGTCGGTAATCGAGAGCGTCAGGGATGCGGCCGGCTACGATGAGCTCCTGACCGACGATAACGTCGCGAAGGTCAGCATCGTCGGAGTCGGAGTTCGCTCGAACCCGCAGCTTGCAGCGAAGATGTTCGAGACACTTGCCGAGCGTCGAATCAACCTGCTCGCGATCTCGACTTCCGAGATCAAGGTCAGCGCGCTGGTCGCCGAAAGCGAGCTCGAACTGGCGGTGCGCGTCCTCCACACGGCTTTCGGCCTCGATTCGGAGGCGGCGGCGTGAGCGGCGAAGGGCTAATCCCCGAGCCGCGCGCAGTTCATCCCGGTGCAGGCCACGCGCGCCTCAACGAGCTGATGCACCGCGGCACCGAGTTTCTCGGTTGCGACGTCGCAATCATGGGCGGGGCAATGAGCTGGGTCTCCGAGCGCAACCTCGTTTCCGCAATCTCCAACGCCGGCGGATTCGGAGTGATCGCCTGCGGGGCGATGGGTCCGGAGCTGCTCGACACCGAGATCGCCGAGACCAAGGCGCGAACCGAGCGTCCGTTCGGCGTCAACCTGATCACCATGCACCCGCAGCTTTCGGAGCTGATCGACACGTGCGTGAAGCACGATGTCGGCCATGTCGTGCTCGCTGGCGGGCTTCCCCCCGGCTGGGCCATCGACAAGATCAAGGCGAGCGGCGCCAAGCTTATGGCCTTCGCTCCCGCGCTTGCGCTCGCGAAAAAGCTGATGCGCTCGAACGTCGATGCCCTGGTGATCGAAGGCATGGAGGCCGGCGGCCATATCGGCCCGGTTTCGACGTCCGTTCTGGCGCAGGAGATACTTCCCCACGTCTGCCACGACATCCCGGTGTTCATCGCGGGCGGGATCGGCCGCGGCGAAGCGATTGCCGCTTACCTCGAGATGGGCGCGGTCGGGGTCCAGATCGGCACCCGCCTCGTCTGCGCTCACGAGAGCATCGCTCATCCGAATTTCAAGAAGGCCTTCATCCGCGCATCCGCTCGCGACGCGGTGCTCTCGGTGCAGATCGACCCCAGGCTTCCGGTGATACCTGTGCGCGCCCTGAAGAACCGCGAGATGGAGAATTT
>DATAKH010000218.1:0-7028 GCA_036261735.1 Sphingomicrobium sp. | reverse complement strand
ACCGATGACGTGCAGGACTCGCGGCCTTGCGCGGGGCTTTTCCTGGCGCTCTAGTTCTGGATTGCTGCTGGCCGTTGCCACGGCCGATGGGTTCACTGGACCCGCCGCCATGTCAAGCTAGGCCTGGGCGCTGGCGTGCTCAGGTCCGCGACCGCAGGAATTCCGCCGTTCGCATGATTCCGTCCGACAGCGGCAGGAGCGCGCGCCCGAGCGTCTGCACCATCCGCGAGTTGTCGGGGCGGCGGCGGGTCATGTCGCCTTCGGGAAGCGCCGGCAGCTGGATGGTCTTGAGCTTGGGGTTGATCAGCTTCTTGACGAGCTCCGCGAGCTCCACGATCTCGATTTCCTGGTCGGACCCGACATTCACCGTCTCATTCACGAACAGGTCGTTTTCCAGGCACTTCACCTGGAATTCGATACTGTCGTCGACGTAGCAGAAGGTCCTCGTCTGCTTCCCGTCGCCATAAATGGTCAGGTCGTCACCCCTGATCGCGCGCGCGACGAACTTGGAGATCACGAAATCTTCGCTCTGGAGCGGACCGTAAGTGTTGAAGAACCGGAAGATGGTGACGGGAAGCGCATATTCGCGGTGGAAGGTGCGGAAGTATATTTCGCCGAGATTCTTTACGACGGCATAGGGCAGGCGAGAATTGAGCGGCGTGGTCTCTTCCCGTTGCGGAAGCTCGACCGGCTCTCCGTAAACCTCCGACGAGGACGAATAGAAGACGCGCTTTACGCCAGTGCCTTTGCTTAGCGTCAGCACGTTTCGAATCCCGTCGATGTCCTTGAGCACCTCCATCGGGTTGCTCAGGGTCCGCGCGACGCCGACGACGGCGGCGTAATGGAAGACATAGTCGGGACGATAGGAGGAGAAGATCGGCGCCACTTCCTCGTAATGGTTCACGTCCGCCCTTACGAAGTGAAAGGTAGAGGAGGTGGCAGGCAGTTTCTCGAGCGACCCTGTTTGCAGGTTATCGACGACCAGGACTTCGTATTTTCCAGTGGACTCTAGATGGCGCGCAAGGCTTCCGCCGATGTTCCCGGCGCCTCCGGTAATCAGAACTCGTGCGTTGGCCATGGCGCAATCCTGAAGGGCTGAGAGGGAGGAGGGCGAGGTCGGCGTCGAGTGCTTCGAGGCTGCTGCTTCAGAAGGAGGAGGAGCGCTTCATTGCCTTCTCGGGTTGGCTTCGGCCCATTGACTTGTCAAGGCGAGCGGAGTCGGCCTGCCGTTCCTCGTTGGGCCCGATGAGCTCACGGAAATAGTCGATAGTCCGATCCAGCCCCTCGTCGAGCGAAACAGTCGGTTCCCAACCGAGCAGGTCGCGAGCGCGGGCGATGTCGGGCTGGCGCTGTTGCGGGTCGTCGGCTGGAATATCGCAGGAGATAAGTTCGCCGCTCGCGGCCGTTTTGTCGACGATGATCTCGGCGAGCTCGCGAACGGAGATTTCGTGCGGATTGCCGATATTGATCGGTCCGGTCACGTCATCGGGCGAGTTCATCAGGCGGATCAACCCTTCGACGGTGTCGTCGACGTAGCAGAAGCTGCGGGTCTGGCTGCCGTCGCCATAGAGCGTGATCGCCTGTCCCTCGAGCGCGTGGACGATGAAGTTGGACACCACCCGGCCGTCGTTGGGATGCATTCGGGGCCCATAAGTGTTGAAGATTCGCGCGACCTTGATCTTCAGCCCCAACTGACGGTGATAATCGAAGAACAAAGTCTCGGCGCAGCGCTTGCCCTCGTCGTAGCAGCTCCTTGGGCCGATCGGGTTCACATGCCCCCAATAGTCTTCCGATTGCGGGTGGACCGCCGGATCGCCGTAAACCTCGCTGGTGGAGGCCTGGAGGATCGGGATGCGCAGCCGCTTTGCAAGGCCGAGCATGTTGATCGCCCCAGCGACGCTGGTTTTCGTCGTCTGGATCGGATCGTGCTGGTAGTGAATCGGCGAAGCCGGGCAGGCGAGGTTATAGATCTGGTCGACCTCGACGTAGAGCGGGAAAGTGATGTCGTGGCGAAGAACCTCGAAAGCGGGATTGTCGAGGAGATGGGCGACGTTTCGCCGGCTGCCGGTATAGAAATTGTCCAGGCAGAGAACTTCGTGGCCCGCCTCGATGAGCCGATCGCACAGGTGCGACCCGAGGAAACCGGCCCCGCCGGTCACGAGCACGCGCTTCTGCTGCAGGTACTTACGAGCCATGCGGTCGCGGTAGATTATCCCGCATGTGAAGGAAAGCGGGCGATGCGCCTCCCGCTTTTTAGTTGACTTGGGGCAGGGCGCTCCTCCACTCGCCATGGCTGCGTAACCAGCCATGTGTCAGAGCATTTCATGAGTCCTCGGGACGCCCCGTCTCTCAGCGTCGTCATGCCCGTCCACAACGCTCTTCCCTATCTGGATGAGGCGGTGGAGAGCATTCGCGCGCAGACCCGGTCCGATTTCGAGTTCGTAATCTACGACGATCAGTCGACCGACGGATCGGCCGAGCGGCTTGAAGAGTGGGCGCGGCGCGATTCCCGGATCAAGCTTTTCCGCGGGAAGCGGAACCTCGGCCCGGCGCACAGCTCGAACGAAGTCGTCCGTCTGGCGTCGGGATCGCTGATCGCTCGAATGGATGCCGACGACATCTCGCTTCCGGAGCGGCTGGAGCGCGAATCGAAGGTTCTTGAAGATCACCCTGACGTCGGGCTCGTGGGCTCTCTCTGCAACCTGATCGACCCGCAGGGGAGAACGCTCCGTGGCCCCGAACTCTGGCGGCTTACGCGCAAGTCGTGGCTGTCTCCGTTTCCCCACGGGTCCATGATGTTCCGCCGGGAACTGTTCGACGCGATCGGAGGCTATCGCGCCGAGTGCGAATATTGGGAGGACCTGGACTTCGTGATCCGCGCGTCCGAACAGACCGCGATACTCGTGCTCCCGATGGCCTTGTACCACCACCGCCAGTCCTACTCGAGCACGAGGCTCGCATCGGAGCAGCGGCGCGTCGAGGATGCGCTCGATCTCAGATACCGTTCGATGTCCCGGGTCAGCCAGCGCAGCAATTACAGCGAGCTGGAGCAATGCGGTCCGGCGGAGGAGGGACGGCGGGTGCATCCGCGGATCTTCGTTTCGCTTGGCTCGCTGCAGTTGTGGTCCGGACGGCGGCCTCGAGTACTCCGGCGCTTCCTGACCCGCGCCAGGCTGGGCTTCGATGTCGACACGTTCGTTTCGGCCGCCTGGGTGTTGTGGGCATCCCTAAGCCCGTCAACGTTGCGCGCGTCGATCAACCTCGTGTCGAAAATTCGAAGCAATTCCGCTTCGAATAGCCTGGACCTCGAAAAGCCGGTGGAATGGCGGCCGCAGGACAAGGGCAGGGACGGCGAGAACGCTGCCGAGAAGCAACCCGCTTAGCGTCGAACCGGAGCCCGGCCGGACCGTTCCCGGCCTGGGCGCCGCCGCCGACCGTTTGGAACCGGGACGGCAATCTCCGTAACGCTGCCAACCTCGACCAATCGCCCCTTGTGGAGCTTGGCGACTCGATCGCAGCGCGAGATCGTTGAGAGCCTGTGAGCGATGACGACGATTGTGCAGCCGTCGCTCCGAAGCTTTTCCAGGCCATCGATCACCGCTGCCTCGGTCGCTTCATCCAGCGCGCTGGTTGCTTCGTCGAGCACCAGGAGCGGTGCCTGCTTGTAGATGGCGCGGGCGAGGCCCAGCCGCTGGCGCTGGCCTCCGGAAAGGCGCACTCCGCGCTCTCCGACGAGAGTGTCGTACCCCTGCGGCAGGGTCTCGATGAAATCGTGAACCCTGGCCATTCGCGCCGCTTCGACGATACGCGGCAAATCGAGCGCTTCGTCGGCGTGGGAAAGAGCGATGTTGCGGCCGATGGTGGTGTCGGCAAGGAAGATGGATTGCGGCACGTGGGCGACGTTCTGCTGCCAGCGGCGGGCGTTCGCTGGTGTGATCTCGGCGCTGTCGACGCAAATCCGGCCTTCACTCGGCTGCAAGAGCCCCATCAGCAGATCGGCCAGGGTCGATTTCCCGCAGCCGGTCTCGCCGGTGAGCGCGATCATCTCGCCTCGGCGGATGTCGAACGTAACGCTTTCGAGCGCAGGCGACTTTGGGCGGCTCACGTAGCCGAAACTGACGCCTTCAAGGGTAATCCGATCGTTGAACGGGAGCGGATTTGCGCGGTCGCTCCCTGCCCGGGGCGGAACGGGCAGGCGAAGGAACTCGACAACCTGCCCGATCAGCGAAAGATAGCCGGCGGAGTTGGACCAACCGGCGTAAATCTGCTGGAGCAGCGGAAGCAGCCGCTGAGCGCCCAAGGCGATCGCTCCGAGGATCGGCAAGGCAAGACCGACGCCGCCGTCGCGGGCCGAGATGAGCAGCGCCATTGCAGCGATCGCCACGATTCCGGCGGTTTCGATGATGTAGCGCGGAGCGGTCGATATGAACGCGGTGGTTGCCCTCGCCCGCGCGAGCCGTCCGTTCACCCTGTCGAACAGAGCGAGATGCATGGATTGCGAGTTCTCGAGAATGACGTCGCGAATGCCGCCGAGGCTTTCCTGGGCAATCTTCAGCCGCTCGTTGTAGGCGGTTTTGAGCACCGCCGAATTGGCTGCAAGCCGTTTTCTGGTGAGGGCCGAGACGAGCAGGTAAACGCCTGAAAATACGGCAGCCGCCACGATTGCCGTAACCTGGTCGACGACCAGCAAGGCTGCGACGATGAACGCGGCGAGGACGGCGGCGGTGAGCATCTGCATCAGCGGAAGCAGGAGCGCTAGAACGAAGATTTCGACTTTCTCGATGCTCGAGATCAGGGTGCTGGTATTGCGCTCCATGTAGAAGGGGTAGGGCTGGAGCAGGATTCGCCGCTGTGCTTCGAGCATCAGCTCTTGCCCAAGGCGGTAGATGAAGTCCTGCGTCGCCCGGGTCAGGAGAAGCCTGACGAGCCCCGCAATGACGGCAAAGCCCGCGAAGACGAGCGCCGCCGCGGTCACCGCCCCGACGCCGATCCGCTCGCCGAGCGCGCCGAGCATTGGTACCGGCCAGGGAAGAGCCATCGTCGCGCCCGGCTGCGACAACAGGCCAAGGAAAGGCACCACCGACCCGATGGTCGCCAATTCGGCAAGGCCGCCGGCGAGCATCAGCGCCAGGACCGCGGCAAATTGCCGGCGGCGCTGTCGGGTCATCTGCGCATAAACTTGCTTCAGGCCCGTCCACAGGCCAAGTTCCAGCTCTTGCGCAGCAGCTGCCGTCATCGCCGCGTAGTAGAGCAGGACCGACACCGTCGACAAACCCCACTTCGCAATTTAGCGCCGGCATCGGCGGGACGATATTGCAGTCGGGCGGAACATGGTGGCTGGAGGGGGATTCGGGGTGCGGGCTGACTGCGTGACTTTGTGGGTCGGCGATGCACTCGGCCCGGTCGAGCGCGCCTGCCTCCGCTCGATCCTTCGCCACGGGCATTCGGTCGCGCTCTATTGTTATCGCAAGCCCGCGGGCATTCCGGCTGGGGTGGAGGTTCGGGACGCCTCGGCGATCCTCCCGCAAGACAGGATCCCGCCGGAATGGTGGGGTCGGGCGGACCTGTATTCGGACTGGTTTCGCTACGTGCTCCTGCAGCGCGGGCTCGGCACCTGGGTGGACAGCGACATCTATCTCGTCGCGCCTCTCGATATGGAAAAGCCGTACCTGTTCGGGGTGGAAGATGCGCCGATGCTGAATAACGCGGTCCTCAGGACACCGCCGGACAGCCCGCTGCTTCCACGATTGCTGGAGCCGTTCGTTCGGCGAACCACGCCCAGGTGGATGCCATTGCGCAAATATCTTCCGATGCGGGCCCGCGAGATTCTAACGGGGCGCGTCGACCTGGCGAAAATACCGTGGGGAACCACGAGCCCCCGGGCTTTGACGGCGCTCACGCTCGAGTACGGGCTCCACGACCTGGCGGAGCCGCAGGAGCGCTTTTATCCGATGCCTTGGCAGCAGGCGCGATGGATCCTCGATCCCGCCGTTTCAATCGACGACGTGACAACCGCCGACACGGTCGCCGTTCACCTGTGGAATCGCTGCATCGCCGACTTCAAGAACGAGCCGGCCCCGCCCGGGTCGTTCCTGCACCGGCTCCAGCTGGAAGGCGCTCAGCCCTAGGGGTAGAGCGGCGGGGCGATCGGCTCGATCCCGCGTGGGCTGATCATGAAGCCCTGCTTGCGGGCATCTTTCCAGTCCATCCGTACAAGGTCCTGGTGAAGGCTCCACGGGGCCGGCGTGCCTGGCGCGGCGCCGGGCTGGCTCACATACCAGCGATTGCTGTGCCAGCTCATGAAGTGCAGGTACATGAACGGGTGCAACGGGTAGAACTCGTTGGTGAGAGTGCCGTCCTTCCAGTACCAGCGCATGCGATCGGTGACCCCGGGGGTGCTGTACGCCTCCCGGAACAGGCATCGCTGCTCTACAGGGCGTGCCTTGAGCCAGCGCCCGCGCTTTCCGCGCAGGTAGTTGTAGAAGGCGCGTTCGTCGAAATTGACATAGTCGCGGTTCCCGAATGCGTCTTTCCAGCCGCTCACCCGCTGGAAAGCGGTGACCATCTCCGGGGCGTTTCGAAACAGGCACAGATGGCCGGACACGCGATCGCGGTGCGACGACAGCAGGTCGTAGCGGTCGAGGGTTTCGGAATCATAGAAGGCGCGGATGTCGCCGTAGATGACATCGATGTCGCCGAAGCCGACGAAATCATAGCCCTCGACGAGATCGGCGTGGGCGTAGGGCAGCGCAGGCCGGACGTCGCACAGCTTGTACGGAGCGTCCGCGGCAATTTTCGTGCCGAGCTTTTGCGCCAGCTCGTCTTTATATTCCGCGAAGGACGCCTGGACATAGCGGACGTTGCGGGCGCGATTCTCCGGCGGCGCCGAGTCGGTGAAGAAGATCCAGTCGATCGTCGGGTTGGCTCGGCAGCTCTCGATGAAGAAATTCATCCACCGAGGCCAATTGCCGAAATAGGGAATCAGGATCGCGATGCTGTGATTCATCGGCCGAGCAACTCAAGCGCAG